>JAIRVC010000101.1 GCA_031254095.1 Acidobacteriota bacterium | reverse complement strand
GCGCCGTTTTGCGATGACAGTGCAACGAAGTCCGGCCAACGACACATCAAAGGAGGCCGCGCCAACGTCCGGGCTGCGTTGTACATGGCGACATTCAGTGCCGTCCGATGCAACCCGACTTTCAAGGAATTTTTCAACCGGCTCATCGATAAAGGCAAAAAATACAAAGTCGCCCTCACCGCCGCCATGAGAAAAATGATCACAACACTCAACTCCATGATCAAAACAAAAACACCGTGGATCGAACACCGCGTTCGTCCCGAAAATTTTTAACTTTTTGCGGATTCCACCCAAAAAAACACTTGACAAAAAACACAGTCGCTTCGTGGTTCTTCGTGTCCTTCGTGGTGAGTTCCTTTGTGTCCTATGTGGTGAATCCCGTGACTCAAATCCGCAATGGCTGCGCTCATTTCGGCAATGGTCGCTTCCAGCCGCGCAATCGTTTGAGCATCGGATTTCCGACCTGAAGTCCGAAGCCCGGAGCCTGAAGCCTTCTTTTTTGTACGTCTTTTTGCGCTGCCGGCAAGTGTTTTCTTCGATGTCATTGTATGACCTTTCTGTTTAGGGGGTGGAGGAAGTGGTTAGTGGCTAGTGACCAGGGGCAAGTGTTTCTGAAGCCTGATCTCTAGTCACTAGCCACTCGTCACTAGCCACTAGCCACTGGCCGCCGTGCGGCGGCCTTATTCCTGACCGCGTCCGGCGGCCTTATATAAAGCGGTTCCGCCGTAATAAAATCGCCGGAACGCCACGTCCTTTTGCGTTCAAGCCCCAGACGCCCGATGCCTTCCGCCAGAAAAAGATCCACCGGAATCCACCGCGCGTGGCGGGGAAAAGATTTCCCGGTCTCACGCACCTGATCTTTATTCAGATCGCCCGTTATCCACACGGCGTTGGCGAGATGATCTTTCACGTCTGAAACTTCAATCAGCGCGGGCCTGCACAGGCGGCGGAGCCTTCCGTTTTTGCCTTCGTATTCACAAAAATAGAACTGGCCGCGGCGCGCGTCCAGCAGTACGCAGATGCGCCCGCTGTTGATTTGCGCAGCCCGCCGCGCAAGCACATCAAGTCCGGAAACGCCGGCGAACGGAATTCCCAGAGACTGCGCGAGGCCGATACCGGTCGCGACGCCGATACGTATACCGGTGAAAGATCCCGGCCCGATGCCCGCCGCTATGAGCGTCAGATCTTTCAGCGTCAATCCCGCGCGCCTGAGTATAAAATCGGCCGCTTCCAGCAAAAGCGCCGAATGCCCCGTCGCGGCATTGGACCGCAGTTCGGCGCGAAGAGTATCTCCCTCAAGCAGGGCGACGCTCCCCCTTTCAGATGAAGTATCGAAAGCCAGGATTTTATGGTTTTGATTCATAATGGGAAACGCTGAATAAAAATAGCTATTTTATACTATTTTTGATGAATTTACACGCCTCCGGCGCGCGCAAACCGCTCCGTATATGTTATCGTATTGCCGGAAAAATTTGATAATTCGGGGTAATCGCAAAACCCTCCGGCTTTGCCGACGTTCACGTGTCTTTTTTTGCAATCGCCTCATTTGAACATAGACTGGATGACGTTAATGAGTTCGACAGACGACCTCTCGCCCATGATGAAGCAATACCACGAGGTCAAGCGCCGCTTTCCCGGCAAGCTGGTCTTTTTCCGTCTCGGCGATTTTTACGAAATGTTTTACGAAGACGCCGTGACCGCTTCCCGTGTCCTTGAAATCACGCTTACCTCCCGAAACAAGGATAAATCCGGCGCGCCTGTTCCAATGTGCGGCGTTCCATTTCACTCCGTTGACGGTTACATCAGCCGCCTGATAAAAAATGGTTTCAAAATCGCCATCTGCGAGCAGGTTGAAGATCCAAAACTGACAAAAAAACTTGTGCATCGCGAAGTCACCCGCGTTCTGACGCCCGGAACGGTGATTGAGGAAACGCTGCTCGAACCCAAAGATCACAACTATCTGGCAAGCCTTTTTGTCACGCCGCGCGGAATCGGCCTGGCTTTTATGGATCTTTCCACGGCCGATTTTCTGGCGGCCGAATTTACACAGGAGGACGCGTGGTCAAAGGCCGTCGATGAACTGGCACGTTTTACGCCGGCGGAACTTGTACTCCCGGAAAGCTCCGGCAAGGAACTGCGCGAACAGCTGGCGCGTTCATGGTCCGAAAACTGGGTTCCAAGTTTTCTGGACGACTGGGCTTTTAACCATGATTACGCGCATCGCGCGCTGCTGGAACATTTCGACGTCGCCACGCTGGACGGCTTCGGCGCAAGCGGCCGCGTTTTGGCGCTTTCGGCCGCCGGCGCACTTATTCATTACCTGCGCGAAACACAGATTGACGCCCTCGGCAAAGTGGCGGAACTGCGTTTTTTTGAATCGTCCGATTTCATGAAACTCGACGCCGCGACCGTCGCCAATCTGGAACTGACGCGCACGCTGGACGGCTCAAAACAGGGTTCGCTTTTTTCATTTATCGATATGACGCGAACCGGCATGGGCGCGCGTCTTTTGAAATCATGGCTGCTTATGCCGCTGCTCGACGCCGGAAAGATTGAACGCCGTCTTGACGCGGCCGAAACCCTTACGAAAAACGTTTCGGTTTCAGGACGCCTCTCGTCGCGGCTGGAGGAAATTCTTGATCTTGAACGCCTGATCAGCCGCGTTATGGCCGCCATCGCCGGGCCACGGGAACTGGTTGCGCTGAAGAATTCTTTTCGCGCCGTTCCCGGACTTAAAAAAATTCTAGGCGAAACCTCCGTCGCGCGGCTTGACGAAATACGTGAACAGCTCGACCCGCTTGACGATGTGGCGCAGCTGATTGAAACGGCCATCGCGGACAACCCGCCGGTTTCGGCAAACGATCCCGGCGTAATACGGCCGGGCTACTCGGCGGAACTTGACGAACTGCGCGATATCCGCCACAGC
>JAIRVC010000396.1 GCA_031254095.1 Acidobacteriota bacterium | reverse complement strand
CGAAGGAATTGAGGCTTCAGATTTCAATAACGACGGAAGCGTCCGTAATTCCATATACAGCGACAGCGCCGTTTATGATCCGGGCCGGAAAATGCTTGAGTTTGACGGAGACGTTCATGTATTTCTCGGCGAGGGCGTTGAATTGCGCGCCGAGGCGCTGTACTACGATCTGGATTTGGAAATCGGCGATATCCCGGGAAAGACGGAATTCATCTCAAACAATGTTTCCGGCAGCGCGCGCGATGTGCGCTTTTTCCGCAACGAAGACCGGCTGGAATTGGGCGGCGACGCCGATTTTTCATTGATCCGCGAAAATGCCGCCGCCGGGAAAGGCGCGGAGGGAGCGATTCGCGCGGCGGCGGCGCGAGGGATGTGCCTTTTGGCCGAAAACCGCGTCCTGTTTTCGGGCGGCGTACGGATAGAGTCTCCGGATATGGGCACGATTTCCGCCGATGCCGCGGAAATCGATCTCAATTCCGACAGGAGTAAAATTACCCGCATGGCGGCTTCGGGCGAAACCGCTTATGAAATGCGGAGCCGCAGCGAGACGCGCTTTATTTCCGGCGGACGGATGGTTTTTACGGCTGGAATAACCGAGGCGCTGGAAAAGGTGCTTATTACTGAACAGGCGAATCTGCTGGTGAAATCGGCGGATGAGGAACGAACGCTACACGCCCGTGAAATTGAAATGTTTATGGATTCCACGACCGGCGCGATCAGTGAAATTACCGGAACAACGGGCGTGGATTTTCGCTATCGGCGCGGCGCGGAGGAAACGCGGGCGGGCGGCGACGCGATTTACGCGGCGTTTGCCGATGCGGGCGGGCGGCTCAGAAATGTGAGCCTTTCCGGCCGCTCACGCTTTGCCATGGCGGGAACGGAAAAAGCGGCGAATGAATTGCGGGCGGAAACGATTAAGGCGGGTTTTCGCGCGGGGAGCGGGGATATTGAGGGCATTACGGCAAACGGCGGCGTCCGCTGGGTATTTGAGCCGTCAGACGGCGCCGTCGCGCGAACCCTGCTCGCGTCAAATATGGAAATACGTTACGCGGGAGATCATCCCGAATGGGGAGAGGCTTCCGGCGCGGCGGCGTTTGAAGAAAGCTCCGCCGCCGAGCGAATGACAAGGCGGCTCAACGCCGAATGGATGCGGATTGACTTTTTTCCCGCCGACGGCCGGATCAAAAGTCTTACAGCGCGGGATGGCGTGCATACGGTTTATGAGCGCGCCGCGTCTTCTTCAGGAAACTCCGATATCGAGCGCGTTCAGACCTCCAGCGACAGCCTTGAGGCTTTCTTTGACGTCCGCAATGGAGACAGCGCGCTTTTGCGAGCGGCGCAGCGCGGGAATTTCCGCTTCATTTCCGGCGAACGTTCGGCATCGGCCGATGAGGGCGAATATGCCGCCAACGGCAAAAAGCTTATATTGACCGGTTCTCCGGAAATTCTTGATGTATCCGGGCGCTTAAACGGCGACCGGATTGAATACGATCTTGACGCCGGGGAACTGCTGGCGAGCGGGCGCGTCCGAGCCGTGCTTGACGCGCGGCAAACCGGAGGCGCTTTGTTTCAGACCGGCGGCAATGCCTCGCCGGTTGTTGTGACGGCGAAAGAACTCCGTTATTGGACGGCCGGGGAACGTTTTAAGTTTTCCGGCGACGTCATGGCGCTTACCGAAAGCCAGCAGCTCGGCGCGCGTGAAATTGCCATCGGCGGCGATGGAAACATGACGGCCGCCGGCGGCGTTATTCACCGGATTGAGGAAACGAACGCCGCCGCGACTATAAAAAGCGGACAAATGGAATACCGGCGCGGCGAAGGCGTAATCCGCTATTCGAATAAAGTGGAAATGAATTCAGATGAACTGGTGTTTTCCGCCGACACATTGAGCGTAACGCTTGACGATGAAGAGAAAGCTCCAAGGCGCGTTCTGGCCGGGGGAAATGTGTTTTTGCGACACGACGGGCGCGTTTTTAGCGGGGATACGGCGGAATGGATTCCGGCGTCGTCGGCCTATGTTTTTACCGGCACGCCCGCGATTATCGACGATCCGGCGCGGGGACGCTCAATGGGCGGACGCCTGACGTATTTCCAGGAAGAGGACCGGATTGTGCTTGAACCGCAAAGGAAGCGTTGATTAAATGTTTTGCGGGCAAATTGCAAAATTGTTTACGGCGGCGCGGCGCTCGCAACCTTGACATATTTCCGTATATGCCTCGGTTCACGCGCTCCGTGCGCCCGGTGCAATATCCCGCGCGGACATTTAATCAGCGCTCCCTCGGAGGCCGAAATATGGTAATTAAGAAACATAATTTGAAATATGTGATAAGCGCGGCGGCCCTGTTTTTTGTGATTTTTTTCGTTTTTTTCAACGGGAAAGCTACTGTCATGGATCAGGATTTTGAAAAACTTCGGAATAAAATGGTGGAAGAACAGCTCAAAACGAGAGATATAAAATCTCAAGCTGTTTTAAACGCCATGCGCGCCGTACCGCGGCATCTTTTTGTTCCGGAAAATATGCAAAGCCAGGCCTACGGCGACTCGCCGCTGCCGATCGGTTCCGGGCAGACAATTTCACAGCCATATATTGTCGCGTTTATGACGGAGCAG
>JAIRVC010000390.1 GCA_031254095.1 Acidobacteriota bacterium | reverse complement strand
CGCGGTGCTCGTAACCTCAACATATTTCTCTATATGCCTCGGTTCCTGCGCTCCGTTCGCCTCGCGCTTCATCCCGCGCAGACACTTAATCAGCGTTTCCAAAACTAATTAATGTTTCAAACGCGGGTCAGAAAAACCGGCAGGCCGGCTTTTTCAAAATACTTGGGACGATAACGTTCCGTGTTGTACATCGCGTTGACATCCACGCAGCGCGGCCCCATCTTGGAATCCGGAATCGGCATCATCGAATAGCAGCCGTGCGCGATTGCCGTCATTAGTCCCGACTGGTTTTTCATAACGCTTTCAACGGCCATGTGCGCGAAGGTGCAGGAAATCAGCTTGTCAATAAAGGCCGCTTCTCCGCTGCGCAGGTCGTAGGTCAGATCGCTGATCGTGGTTTCCTCTCCCGTACGCTTTTTCAATTCGTCGCTGAAATCCTCCGCGACGCTGGCTTTTTTGCGGTGTCCGTAGGCGTCGGGCTCGCCGTATTCGCGCACGCGATAGCCGTTCCATTCCGCGCCTTCCGAGAGAATCACAAGGCTGTAGCCGCTTGGATTGTCCCTTTTTTCTTCAAGAAGCAATTCAATCATTTTGTCGAGGTTGAATTTATATTCCGGAATTGCGCACCGTATAGACGTAACGTAGGAAGTATAAAGCGCCGTGTGTCCCGCGTCCCGTCCGAAAATCCTGAAAACTCCGACGCGCTCGTGCGAACCGATGGTCGATCTCTGGCGCTGTATGGCGTCAATGGCGCGCGTCAGCGCCGTGGCAAAGCCGATGCAATATTCCGTGTTCTGAACATCGTTGTCCATTGTCTTTGGGATGGCGATAACCCGTACGCCTGCCGCGCAGAGTATGGAGGAATAGCTTAAAGTATCGTCGCCGCCGATCGAAATAAGCGCGTCAAGCTCCAGCTCTTCTATATTTTTAAGAACCCGGCTTGTCACGTCATAAGTGACTCCGGCTTTAGTTTCCTTTCTGGGAAACGCCGAGGCTTTAAGGTGATCCGGCAGAGCCTTCATTCTCGCCGGGTTTGTGCGGCTTGTGTGCAGGAAGGTTCCGCCCATCCTGTCGATAGTCCGGGTGTTTTCCCGCGTCAGGCTCAATAGATAACGCTGGCGGCTTTGCGGATCATCCATATTTAGGTGCGTCAATCCTTCCCAACCCCGTCGTATGCCCTGGATTTTTATATTTTCTGTCCATCCCGCTTCCGCAATTTCTTTAATAGCGGAATTCAGACCGGGAACATCGCCGCCGCCGGTCAGAACTCCTATCTTTCTGACTCCCATTATTTCTCCCTGTTTTCTTAGTATTAAGGCCCGTTTACTGCTCAAAGTTAAAAATGTAATTGTACCACAAAGGCGGAAATCATTTCCCGCATGAGGTAATTGCCTCAGGGCAGACGCATCAAAAAAGCGTGATTTTTGAATACCTTAGCGTTTTGACCTATAATTTTTTAAAGGTGTTCAAAATGTTCAATCGCACAATAAGCCGCAATTCAGGCGGAAAATTTAGATTCGTCTGCCCTGTAATTGCCTGATTACACAGGGCGCGCGCCCTGCCTTTACTGTCACCTTTTGGGAGGGTCAAAGCCCCCAGCTTTAGCTGGACGCTTTAGCAGTTTTAGCGTAGTTTGAATTGATGAAAGAGTATCGACATGGAACATGAACCGCACCGGGAATTTCGGAGCTCGGCAAAGTTGCCGGAGGGCATAGCGCATATCGCGCAAAAAATTTTCAAGAATAGCGAAAATGATTTTCATGGCCGCCGCTCCTTTTATAAACAGGCTATATTTCACGCGCCGTCCTGAGGCCGGAACCGATGGCGTCCGCTATAAGCGCGGGTTTGCAGCAATCGCCTACGGCGTAAACCTCCGGGACTTTTACCCTGAGTCCTTCAATCATCGAGTTTTCAGGTGTAAGCGGCAAGGCCGATACAATAGTGTCGGCCTTGAGAGTCAATTTCTGTCCGTCTCTGTCTATAATTGTCAGGCCGCTTTCTTTGATTTCAACGTACTCCCTGACGCCGCCGATCAACCGCACGCCTTTCTTTTTGAACCATATCATCAGGTGATCGAGCAGGGCGTCAACCATGCCTTCTCCGATCATTTCGTTTTTTTCGACTATTGTCACCGACCGGCCGCGATGTGTGAGAAATTCAGCCAGCTCGCATCCCTGAATCGCGCCGCCGATGACGATCACCCGCTTGCCCAGCGGCATGTAAAATTTTGAAAGATTCCGGAGCGTCAGCGGCTCAAAGAATTTGAGAAAGAATTTCAACTGCCCGTGCAGCGCAGCGCCGCTGACGACGATTGATTTTTCAATGCCTGGAATCTCCGGCGTCGTTGAAACGCCGCCTGTCGCGAGAAAAACCGCATCGGGCTTGACCGCTTCAACCGTGGCGAGGTCGGCTTCGTGCCCCAGAACAACCTTTACTCCAAGGCCGCGAAGCTGGCGCGTGAAATATTCAATCAGCAGCGGCAGATTTTCGGGATGCGGCCCCTTGACCATATACGCAAGCGGCAGAAGGCCGCCCAGCCTGCCGGCTTTTTCATAAAGCGTAACATCGTGACCGCGCAGCGCCGAAACCCTTGCCGCCGACATTCCGGCCGGCCCGCCGCCGATCACCAGCACCTTTTTCTTCCTTTCGGCCTTTTCGATCGTGTTAAACGCCGTGCCTACCAGTCCGTTGACGCGGCAGCGGCGGCTGCCCAGACAGTTGTCGCATCCCGTGCAGGGAGCGATATCTTCCATCCTGCCTGCCGCAACTTTTTTTGGATATTCAGGATCGGCGATGAGGCGGCGCGTCATGGCGACAAAGTCGATTTTTCCCTCCTCGATAGCCCGCTCGCCCATATCCGCGTCCATGCGTCCGACGACCGTAACCGGTATGGAAACCGCTTTTTTGATTCCCGCCGCCGCTATGAGATTTGCGCCCGCCCCTTTTTGACCGGCGTAATATTCTTTCGGCATGGATTCTACGGGAACCGGAGGTTCGGGATAAAACAGCGCGTCGGTTAGATATGAACCCACATGGTATCCCATCCAG
>JAIRVC010000263.1 GCA_031254095.1 Acidobacteriota bacterium | reverse complement strand
TATGCCTCGGTTCCTGCGCTCCGTGCGCCTCGCACTTCATCCCGCACAGACAATTAATCAGCGTTTCCCTAATAACTCATACAAGAAGTTACCACAAAGATGATTCACGGCGGATTTTTTGACCACTGGCTGTTGCCGCAGTGAGGCGGCTACCGGTTATTCGCGTAGTAGGCGCGGATCCATTTGTCCAGCGCCGCCTTGGGATCGCGCACTACTTCTTCGGTGATCTCAAAGCAAATACCTTGCGCGCCGCGAATCAGATTCAAGCCGTGCTCGAAATCCTTAAATATATCCGCAAAAACATCCGTAAGCGCCCTTTCGCCATCATAGGCTTTCAGGCTAAGGCTCCTGGCCGCGTCCGGCGCGAGATGAATCTGAATATCATTTGTCCGCGACCAGTCAAGGGCGATCGTTTCAAGCTCGGAATCCATCTCGTTAAGCCGTTCCACCCTGGCCGCCTTAAGGATTTCCTCAAGAACCGCGTCCGGCTGATCAACCATCCGGCCGGTCAGCTCAAGCTCCTTTACCGGCGAATGCGGCAGATTGTATTTGTATTCCCGGAAAATTCTTTCGCAGACTCCGACCAGACTGCGCGCGCCGGTACGTTCCTCGCAGGCTTTCTGCGCTATGCGCCGCATACCATCGTCGGTCGGCGTAAGAGCGATGCCGTAGGCGTCCATTGCGCTTACGTACTGCCGCATGATCGACCCCTCCGAGTTTTTTAGAATTTCAAAAAGATCATCTTCTTTCAGTTCCTGGCAGCTTACAACCACGGGAAGACGGCCGACGAATTCGGATTCAAATCCGTATTCAATAAAATCGGCGCTGCGCACATGCTCAAAGTAATCCTCGTCCGCGGGCGCCGTCCGCCCGGCCGCGTGAAAGCCGATCGCTTTCGCGCCAAGCCTGCGTTGGACGATCTCCGCGAGTCCGTTGAACGCGCCGCTGACGATAAACAGAATATGCCGGGTATTGATGACGTTTCGGGAAACCTTGCCTTTGGACTGGAACTCCATGACCGCCTGCAGCTGCGAAGTCAGATCAAACGGCGCGCGAAGGCTTACTTCGGTTTCCTCCATGAGTTTGAGGAGCCCGCGCTGGACGCCGCCGCCGCTGACGTCGCGGCCCAGTATGTTGTTGGGCGTGGCGATCTTGTCAATTTCATCGAGATATATGATGCCGTATTCCGCGAGACGGATGTCGCCGTCGGCCTTTTGAACCAACTCCCGCACAAGGTCCTCAACGTCGCCGCCGACATAGCCGGTTTCGGAAAATTTGGTGGCGTCCGCTTTCACAAACGGCACGCCGATAAGATCGGCGACAGTCCGCACCAGATAAGTTTTGCCGACGCCTGTGGGGCCAAGCATAATAATGTTTTGCTTCGCGTATTCCCCGCACGTTCCTTTCGCGGAACATCGCTTGATATGGTTATAGTGATCGCAGATTGCGGTCGCCAGAACTTTTTTGGCGGCGTCCTGCCTGACCACGAACCGGTCGAGATATCTCTTTATATCGCGTGGCTGGTAATCGAACTGAAGATTAAGCGGCGCTTCTTTGGTTTCCGTTCCTTCTTCGGCCGTCTGGGCCTGATCGGGCGCCGCATCCATGACTCCAAGCTTGAGCTTGTCGCCGTATTTCATGGCGAAAAATTCTTCCATATCCCTTTTCAGCTCGTCAGGATGCGGCCATTTCGTTCCAGCGTTCATAAAATTGTTTATCCTTAGAAAGAATCAGAATCCGTATCGGCGGGCATCTAGGCGCGCCTGGTTGCCGCCGGCGTTTTCTTTGAAACGGCTTTAGCCTTGACCGGCGCGGCCTTAACAGGCTTGGATGCGTCGGCTTTGACGTTTTTTGACGGGGGTTTTTCTGTTTCCTTTTCCTTTACGGCCTTGACGGATTTATCTGCGGCGGCTTTTTTCGAGACTGCGGTTTTTTGCTCTTTCGCCGACAGCGCCCTGGACGCAAGGGCTTTAATTTCCGGAGAGGGCTCCTGAGCTTCCCTCTCTAATTCCAGCATAAGCAGCTCCGCGCGCCGGATAAGCAGAGGATCGCCCGCAAATGAGTTGGTTGTTCGCACAAGCCGGGCAACGTAAGCTTTTACAAGAATGTAAAAATTGAGCGCCGGCGCCGTAGAATTTTTCCTTAGCAACCTGATTACCCGCGCGTAAATTTTTAAAACGACGGGTTCCGCCATTTGCAGGGAAAGTTCAAAACTGTTTCTCAAAGAAATATCCGTCACGTCCGACGGCGGAGGAGAAACGCTTTTTACCGCCGATTCGAAACCATCGTCCGGAGCGTTTTTGAACTGATTCCAGAAAGAGGAAGGAAACGATTTAAGACTCTGGATTTGCAACGATACATCGCCTGCCATGTCGCGCCACAGGGTACGAATAACGTTGTTTTCCTCAAAACGCTTTTCCAGCTTTTGATAAAGCTGCAACAATGAATTCTGACGTTCAGCGATGGCGCTTAATGGAGTCATAAACCTTTTACAATAAACGGTTGACCGGCAACCGGATTTTCAGTCTGCCGATAATCGGCGTGAATCATAAA
>JAIRVC010000256.1 GCA_031254095.1 Acidobacteriota bacterium | reverse complement strand
AATAATTCATCCGGAAAAATTATAGGTCAAAACGGTATGGTATTCAAAAATCACACTTTTTAGATGCGTCTGCCCTGGGACGATATGTATCCCGGCTGATTCGACGATTGTGTTGACGCTGGTGGGTTGGATAAGGACAAGATACGGAAGCATGTCCGGCATCAGGAAAAATAAGGCACGGGAAATAGACCAGCTACGATTATTTACTAAAAGGTGTGAGCGGCACAACTTGTGTGCCCGCCGCTACCCTTTCACTATAAACGGGACAATGTGAAGCGTGTTAAATCCCGTGCGCGGGAAGGGACGAGGCATTGGCTGCGCAATGCCGTTCCCGTCTATCGTGCGGCAGCATAAATCGTATGAACCAGACGGCGGCGCTGTTATCAACGCGGCCCAGTGAACGATTAAATATCGCAACGGCCACTCGACCGGATTTCCCGTTGCCGGATCCGTCTGGTTAGTGGCGGGCAACTTGCCTCCCGGCAGTCCGCCTCCCCAGTTTTGCGGCGGAGGGAGTATTTCCGCATCTTTCCAATCAGCTTTAGTCCAGTATGGATCGTCAACGGGCGCCGGAACTTCCCGGGATCGCAAACAATACTGCACCTTCCGGAGACCCGCGATTCCGACCTGCGCCATTCCTGTCAATACTACCGGCTTCCCCGCTGAAGCTTCCGCCGGCGGATTGATAAATCGCGCCCGTGTCTTCAGGGCGTTTTCGGGATCATTATTTAAATCAGCGTCGGAATCATTGGCTTTAAATTCGTTGGTCAGAACGATTCGCCGGACCCATTTTATGGACTTGCTGCCATAACTGCCCGGTACAATCATCCGCACCGGCCCGCCGTGTGAAGCGGGAATTACCTGCCCGTTCATTTTGTACGCCAGAATTACCGGCATATCCCCCGGCGCGTTTTCCATTATCTGGCCCAGCGCCAAAGAACTTTGAAAAGGCGCCTTTCCCTCAGGGGAATAACTCTGATAATAGACCCGCCGCACATTATCTTTTGGCCGCGCAAGCCAGAGTACCTCGCGCAAAGGCACGCCTTCCCACAGGCTTATGTGGAACGGATTCTCGCTGTTCGTGCAGGTGGTTACGCTTATAAACCGTACCGAATATCTGTCGGCCAGCTTCATCAGGCTATCCCAATTCAACGCGTTGCCCAGAGCCTGTGAAAAAGCCTGTTCCACAATGCTGTTGCTCGCCGGATCCGGAATTACTTCTAGCGACCATGTTTCGGGAACCTGTCCGATCTCACGAATCTTTTCAGGCGGAAGCTTTGTAATGCCCGTGCTTCCCTTATCGAGGATGAAAGCGCGCTCTATCGGAGTCAGGTATTCCAGCCGGTCAATCGCTTCTTTCAGCAAAGGATCCCGCGCGGCGACGGCGGCAGGCAATGATGGGGTCAGTGTCCAGGCTGCGGCAACCGCGCCTCCGAGTTGGACAAATGAACGCCTTGTCAGTCGATGCGATATCCGAACCATTGATCCCTCCATGCAAAAACATCGTCATTCTACGAAATTCCGCAGTAGAACTAAAGCTTTTCACGCGGTTAACACTAAACATTTCCCAGATAAACGTGTTTAAGAGTTTTACGCGCCGCATCGGCCAATGTTTTCATTGTCTGAACAGGCGTTGGCTCACAGCCCGATGCTTTGTAGCGCGGGAAGAAGCGTGAAATATGCAGAGGTATTTCAGCCGATATATCCGCCAGCCATTCAGCTAAACCCAAAATATCGTCCACATTGTCGTTTTGCCCGGGAACGATAAGGGACGTAACTTCTACATGGCAGGCGGCGGCGCTTTTTTCCACGGTTTTTAAAACGGTTGAAAAATCTCCGCCGAGCTTTTTGTATTGCTCCGGATTAAAAGCCTTTACGTCAATATTCATTGCGTCCACATATGGCAGCAGGACTTCTAAAGGCCCGGCGTTTATCAGGCCGTTTGTGACCAGTACAACCTTCAGCCCCGCGTCCTTTAACAGCGGCGCAGCGTCCAGAATATATTCAATGCCGACAAGCGGTTCATTGTAGGTAAACGCCATTCCGATATTGCCCGATGTGTTTCCGGCCGCATACAGCAATTCTTCCGGGGACGCTTCCTTTGTTTCAGGCTTATGCTGCGAAATGGCATAGTTCTGACAATATTCGCATTTCATATTGCAGCCGTAACTGCCGGCCGACAAAATCAGACTGCCGGGATAAAATCCAGCCAGCGGCTTTTTCTCTATCGGGTCAAGATTAAGACTTGAAATACGGCCGTAATTTTCGGCGAAAAGCGTGCCGCCGGTATTTACGCGAACGCCGCAAAACCCGGTTCCGCTTTCGGCGATACGGCAGACGTGCGGGCAAAGACCGCAGATAACGGAACCATCGCTTTGCTTTTCATAAAAAAGCGCCTCTTTCATGTATGACGTATGACCTCGAATCTTTCCAGTGCATAAGGTTCGTTCTGATTTATCCCGGCTTTTTTAAGCGCTATTGATATCTGATCTTCGACCGTATCCACTCCGTCAAGCGCCGGCAGAAGCAAACCGCTTTTTTTGCCGCATTTTACGATTACGCCAAAACGATTTACGTCCAGTTCGCTTTTTCCATTAATCGGCTCCGCGGGCGAAAGCACGTCAACGCTGTAGGTAAGTCCGCCTAATTCACTGTCTTCGACAGGGTCAAAACGGGGATCACGTGAAGCCGCGGATATGCCGTTGGATATAATTTCTTCGGCGATATTGCTTTCCGTCGGCATCGTCGTGCCTATGCAGCCGCGCAGGTTTCCGTCTTTCTTTATTGATACAAAAACGCCGGCGCGATCGTTTAACAATCCGCCGGAAAGTCCGCCGGGGCATTTCAGCCTTTTTCCCGTAAGCGTAAAATGCTCCACGCTTGTCCGCGCAAGGCGCGCATATTCGTCTTCCCTGCTTCTTATCGCTTTTATTTTTTCATCGCGGGCGGCCAGCAATTCCGGCAGAAGGCTTTCGGCCCGGCCGGTTTCTTCAAACGAGGCCGTAAGATAACCTACGCCAAAGGGGCCTTCATAACTCAATACTTTTGTGCCGACCTTGCAGCCGTCAAACGCGCCCGCAAGCATCGCAATACTTTTAAAACCGCACTCGGCCGCCTTTTCACACAGCGCCGGATCAATTTCCACAAGTTCCCGCATATCGCCGCGTTCTATGCGGCCGCGCGTAAGATTGTCAAATTCAGGCCCTTCGGCGGCAAATCCATAATGGCTGCCTTTCAGCTTATGCGACATGTCGCCGCTGGCTATAATCACGAAATTCCGGCCAAGCTGCTCCCCCGCCCGCGCTATACACATACCCAAACGATAGTGGTCAATGGCCGGGAGTCCGGACAGCGAAATCCTAACAATGCGCCGCGTTTTTATAAAATACAGCGGCACGGTAACGCCGTGGTCCAGAGCGGGTTTCCTCACTCCGAGCGGACCTGCCGGCAACCCGATTTCGCGCGCGAAATCGCCTGTCAGGCTTGCGAATTCTTCATCGTAACTCACAGAAAATTTTATATTTTTTGCTCCGAACTCGCCGAAATCCCCCTCGGCGCCTTTGCCGGGGGCTATATGGAAATAATCGCCGTACAATATGCTGTGCGGCGAAATTATCACAACTGTTTCAGGATTCACATTTTCTATTTCAGAGGCAATCTGCTCGTATGCGCGTCTTGTATCCGGAATCTCGCTTCCCTTCCCTACTCCGGGAACTATAAGCGGTGGATGCGGCACTAAATATCCTCGTTTCATTTTTTATCTCCAAAAGAAATCACAACCCGATACCCTTTCATTTTTTAACAACCCCCAGCGTATAGCCTAAAGGCTGCAAC
>JAIRVC010000063.1 GCA_031254095.1 Acidobacteriota bacterium | reverse complement strand
CATTCCCGTGATCACGTGCTTCAGACCGCGGCTTGATTATTTTCTAAATGAAACGTTCGGGATTCGCCGATCTGCCGTTGCATCACGGCCGTGTGCCGCCATGGCTTGCCGAACGCATGTCAAGGCTTGGCGCGGCCATTGTCGAATCAATTCTCATTCAGTACGGCCGCTCTGAATTCCTTTCACGCCTCGCCGATCCGTTCTGGTTTCAGGCCCTTGGCGCCGTCATGGGCATGGACTGGCACTCATCCGGCATAACCACTTCCGTAATGAGCGCTCTCAAGCGCGGCCTCGCGCCCCGCGCGGATGAATTGGGAATTTATATCTGCGGAGGGCGGGGCAGGAGTTCACGGAACACGCCCGAAGAACTTCGCGGAATCGCCGAACGCCGGTCGCTGGACGGCGACGCGCTGGTTGAGACCAGCCGCCTGACAGCCCGAATTGACAACAACGCGATTGCGGACGGTTTCCAGATTTATCTCCACACTTTTGTCGTCAGCGCGCAGGGCGAATGGACGGTTGTACAGCAAGGAATGAACGAAGCCGGCGGCATGGCACGCCGCTACCACTGGCATTCTGCTTCCGTTCGGGATTTCACCAGCGCTCCTCACACAGGGATAGTCGGGAAATCGCAGGGCGTGATAATGAACCTTGTCGATGAAGCCGCCGGCGGCGCGCAAAAAGCCCTGCTCTCCATAGTTAAAGAAAACCCGGACTCCACATTGCGCGAAGCGAGCCGCCTTCTGCTGCCCCGGCATCATGAAGTCCGCGCCGAAAATGTTGATCTTAAACGGCTGGGCGCGGTGCTGGCGATGGCCTACGAACGGGATTTCCGCAATTTCGCCTCGCTGCTGCTGCTTGAAAATCTCGGGCCGCGCACTTTACAATCGCTGGCGCTTGTCGCCGAAGTCGTACACGGCGCACCCGTGCGGTTTTCAGACCCGGCGCGGTTTTCTTTCGCTCTTGGCGGAAAAGACCGGCATCCCTTCCCCGTGCCGCTCAAAACCTACGACGAATCCATTGCGGTTCTAAGGAAATCGCTGGATTCGGCCAGGATGGGAAACACGGAAAAACTTGAAGGCTTTCGCCGGCTTGAAAATTTCACCCGCCGGATTGAAGAAAGATGCGACCCGCGCGCCGACTTCGGCCCGGCCATCGCTCACGAATTCGCAATTTCGGAAAGATACGGCGGGCGCAGCGTTTTTGATGACGCAAAAGGTTCCGTAAGGAAAAAACCTCAAAAATCCCCGCAAAAACAGCTAAAACTTTTCCCTTTTTAGGATAATACGGGGGGAAAAGAAGCGTCCCCATTACAATCCGGCAACCCCTGTTTTTTACGAATGGATTTCAGCGCCTCGGCTTTTTCTTTTGGGATGCGCGAATATGGAACGCCGAACTGGCGGGCAATCAGGAAAGTCTGACAAAAAGCTTCCAGGTTTTCGACGTACCATTCCGCGTGGGTCGGCGTATCGGCCCAGCACAGTACGCCATGATTTGCGAGCAGAATCGCGTTATGATGAGCGACATACGGCCGTACCGTTTCGGCAAACTCCAGAGTGCCGGGCGTTTCGTAGCTCGCCAAAGCCACGCGGCCGATAAAAACATCGAATTCCGAACTTATCGACGGCGGCGGCACGCAACCGCAGATCGCGTAAGCCGTGGCGTAAGGCGAATGACAATGAACGACGGCTTTGGCCTGCGGCGTGTTTTTGTAAACTTCAAGGTGAAGGCGCACTTCGCTTGTGGGCTGCTTGCGGCCGGCAAGTTGATTCCCGTCAAGATCAATCAGGCACAGGTCGTCTGAAGTCATATCGAATTTACTGAAAAGCGTCGGCGTGCAGATTATTTCGTTTTCGCCGATGCGGTAGGAAATATTGCCGCCGTTGCCGTCAACAAAACCCCGCAGCCATAGCTTCCGGCCGACGGAACAGATTTCGTCTTTGATGTCCAGCGCCGCCCGCGAATAAAAAGACGCCTCGACGCGCGGCGAGTCCGCCGCCGTAGCCAAAGGCACGGACGGCGTTTGTTCCTCCGCCGCGCCGGTGAACCTGACGGCAATCGCGTATTTTGCCAGCATGTCACGGGTGGAGTCTTCCAGAACCGCGCGGGAGTCTATAATTATTTCGGCCGCGCCGCCGATTCCTGCAACTTCGATATCTTTCGCGGAAATGCTTTTCTGTCGCCTAAGATCAATGCTCGTCATGTCTGTGTCCGCTTTCAGGAAGCGCTGATTATATGCCTATGCTTCCTCGCCTGTAACTTCATTTCAAAGTTACCTATTTTAAAGATGGTTCATGGCGAATTTTTCTGATCACTGATCCCCGACCATTGATCACCAGCCGCCATGAGGCGGCTATGCTTCCTTTCAAAATATTCCGAATAATATTACACAAAAAACGGACACATTGTATCGCAAATTTCAAATTCTTTACGGCGCGCGCCAATTCTTTGCCCGTGTATTTTACGTTTTATGTTATAAATCCGGGTGCAATTTTAGTTTTTCATTATTTTGGGAAACACTGATTAATTGTCTGTGCGGGATGAAGTGCGAGGCGCACGGAGCGCAGGAACCGAGGCATATAGAGAAATATGTTGAGGTTACGAGCACCGCGCCGCCGTAAACAATTTGGCAATTCGCCCGCCCAGGCAATTAATCAGTGTTTCCCTAGGGGATGTTATGCCGAAACTTCGCAGCGCAACAACAATAGAGGGCAGGAAAATGGCGGGGGCGCGCAGTCTGTGGCGCGCCAATGGAATGACGGAAGAACAATTCGGAAAACCCGTAATCGCCGTAGTCAACTCCTTTACCCAGTTCGTTCCCGGCCATGTCCATTTACATGAAATCGGCCAGCGCGTTAAAAAGATCATCGAGGCCGAAGGATGCTTTGCCGCGGAGTTCAATACGATCGCCATTGA
Source organism: Acidobacteriota bacterium (assembly GCA_031254095.1). GTDB lineage: Bacteria > Acidobacteriota > UBA6911 > UBA6911 > UBA6911 > UBA6911. Next base: position 744 of record JAIRVC010000063.1, on the reverse strand, counting down.
CGACGGCATAGCCATGGGACACAACGGGATGCTCTATTCCCTGCCGTCCAGAGAACTGATCGCCGACAGCGTCGAATATATGATTAACGCGCACACTGCCGACGCCATGATCTGCATATCCAACTGCGACAAGATCACTCCCGGCATGTTAATGGCCGCGATGCGGCTGAATATTCCCGCGATTTTTGTTTCAGGCGGGCCGATGGAAGCCGGCGTTATTGGTTCAAAAAAATACGACCTGATCGACGCCATGGTAATGGCGGCCGATCCCGCGATTTCCGACGATGAAATCGCGGAACTGGAAAGAGCCGCCTGCCCGTCCTGCGGTTCCTGCTCCGGCATGTTTACGGCGAATTCCATGAACTGCCTGGCCGAAGCCCTCGGTATGGCACTGCCGGGCAACGGAACGCTTCTGGCGACGCATAAAAACCGCATGACGCTTTTTGAAAAAGCGGCGCGCCGGATTGTCGCAATGGCCCGCGCTTATTACGATCACAACAACGCTTCCGTCCTGCCGCGCTCCATAGCGTCGAGACCCGCGTTCATGAACGCCATGGCGCTGGATATCGCCATGGGCGGATCCACCAATACGGTATTGCACCTTTTGGCCGTAGCCCGCGAGGCTGGCGTGGATTTTACAATGAAGGATATCGACGCCTTGTCGCGCCGGGTTCCAGTACTCTGCAAGGTCGCGCCGAGTTCCGCTTATCATGTCGAGGATGTAAACCGCGCAGGCGGCATCAT
>JAIRVC010000040.1 GCA_031254095.1 Acidobacteriota bacterium | reverse complement strand
CGCGGCATATGCAACGTCATCATGATGGCCGGCATCGCTAGCACCGCGGGTACGCTTTACTACCAGTACTTCGAACGCAACATCGGCGGAAATTCGGTGCTGTACGGTCCGCGCGCGCTGGCGCTGGCCTCCGGCGAACTCGACGCTTCCGGCAATCCACGGCCATTGAGATACGGTTCGCTGGAAGAAGCTCTGAAATACGATCCAAACGCCCAGATGGATGTCGTCGGGTTCACGGATGGAACCCCGATTTATGCCAATCCCGTGGTTATCGTGTTTCGCAACGCGAATCAGTTGGATTACAACGACAAGCAGTACATCGGCAACTACAAGTCCAACAGACTGACCGGACCGGGACTTTTCACTTTTGACATGGCTATGTCGAAATCGGTTGAGCTCATGGAAGGCAAACGCTTTGAGATTCGCGTCGATGCCCAGAACATACTTAATCATCCGACGCCTAGCGGCGGATCGCCCACGCTTAGTTACGGCGGACGGCGCGCGACAACAAGCAATCCGTCTTTTGCGATAAACGGCACCGCTGTTTTTGGTAATTTACCAAACAAGGGCGGCCATCGCACGTTCCAGGCAAGACTTGCCCTCAGGTTCTAAAAGACTGTTTGCCGGATACAGCAGTTAATATAAGCTAATCACAGGGCGCTCACGGCAATGTGAGCGCCTCCTGTTCATTGAACACATACGGGTTAAGGGCTAGGATCATCGAAATTTCAGGAGAAATGTTATGAGTTCCACAAAAGACGAAAAAGATATGAGCAACCGCAGAGAATTTTTTCAGGGCGTTACTTCCGGCGCGGCGGGAATGGCAATGCTCGCGGCCGTAACTCAACTGGGAGTGCCGGTATTAAACGCCGCGCAGGGCGGCGAGGCAAAACCCGACGCGAAACCAAAATCAAAACAGGCAGAATCCTCGTTCTTCAGAAATCCGCCGCCATGGCCCAAGGGTACCGAAGGCCATAAATACGATCATCTGTTCAGTACGAAACTCAGGGAGAACTCAATGGTTCCGGATATTGTTCCCGGCCCGCAGGCGTATTTCCGCGGCGACAGCGATCTGCCCGGCGCGAAGATCAATATGGGATGGCAGATCCTCACCAAGCCCTATGTTATGGAACGTGAATCACACCATCACGATGTCGATGAATACCTGTTTTTCCTCGGCGCGTCTTTTCCGGATCTGGTCGGATCGTTTGACGCGGAAATCGAATTCTTCGTCGGGCCTGAATTTGAACGGCACATCATCAACCAGGCGACTGTATTTTATGTCCCCGCGGGACTGGAGCACAATCCATCCGACTTTCGCAAGGTAGGAAAACCGCTGTTTTTCAGCGCGCTCCAGCTGGCGCCCTATTTCAACAGCGTTTACCAGACAATGGGGTACATGGCGATGAAGACGGGCAATAAGATTGACTTGAAAGGAAATCCTATAAAATAGAGGCAATAGCGAAACCCCTATGGAAACGCTGATTAATTGTCTGCGCGGGATATTGTGCTGGGCGCACTGTGCCGAGGCAAGAGATATGTTGAGGTTACGAGCGCCTCGCAATTCGCCCGCTCAGGCAATTAATCAGTGTTTCCATATAGCGCCCCTTCGGACACCTATGAACGGGCGAAATCAAACAGGTTTTCTTTTGCCCTTTAAACAAGGGGACTTAGAATGACAGGATGCTGTATACACAGTAGCTATGTAGGAAGACGTAGTTTTATAAAATTGTCCGCGCTGGCAGGCGCGGCGGCGACGGCGGCGACGATGCCGGCATCAATGGGAATGGCCGCACAGGCGGCTACGGCGGAGGCGACAACCAAGGGCGTTTTTAAAGCCAGCCCGGCGGGCAACAAAAGGAACCTTCTTTTTGTGACTGATTCTCCGCGAAGATACGAGAAGTTGCTGGAAGCAATCAGGGCGATAAAGGAATACGACATTACGGCATCGTCGGTTCAGGTCAATCTGCAGACTAACGCGGGAACCATTAATCCCGCCCAGATCAAGGATGCCGATGTGATTGTGCTGGTCATGCCGTCGGCGGCGTCATCGGCGGGAAAAGTCGCGGCGGCAATACCCCCGGTTAGTTCTCCAGTCATCATTTTTCCCGTGAATTTCGACTTCATTATGCTTGAAGCGGATGTGGCGGCGCAATTCCGCGCGTCGGGCATCAACGCGCTTTTGGCCAATTCCGAAGCCCATCTTATTGGCCTTATAAAAACTACAATGGCGCCCAGAATACTTGAGGGGAAAAAGGCGGTGATTTTCGGCAGACCTTTCGATTCAAGCAGCGTTCCGTCGGGCGGCATCAGCGAAGATTATATCTATCGTCATACCGGTTTGCGGCTGCAATACCGGCCTATCGAAGAACTGCAAAAGCGTCTTGAAAGCATAAGTGACGCCGCGGCCCAGGCGGAAATGGAACGCTGGAAACGCGAGGCCACGGAAGTAACGGAAGCCGCCGACAGGGCGATTTTAGACGCGTCCCGGCTTTATCATCTGCTGCGAACGGTAATAAAGGAGGAGCAGATTGACGGGCTTTCCATTGACTGTCTGAGCTTCACATTCGCCAATAGCAAGATACTTCCTTATCCCTGCCTGACGTTTGCCAGGTTGCGGGATGAAGGCCACACGATTCCGTGTGAAGCGGACGTATGCGGGATGCTTTCTTCGATGGTCATGGAGACAATCAGCAAACGGCCTTCATATTTCTGCAATGTTTCCGAGGCGAAAGAGCAGACCGCCACAGTGGTGCTGCGCCATTGCGTCGCGCCGACTAAAGTTATGGGCTACGACGCGCCGGCCGCGCCCTATCGGATACGGGATTATCATGGGATCGCCGGCGCGACCGCTGAAGTACAATTCCCCACGAACGTAGATGTTACGATGGGCGGATTCAGCAAGGATCTGCGTGAATTTGTAGCGTGGCCGGGAAAGATCGTGCCGCGCGTCCGCGACACGGACGCTCCTTCGTTCCCGGGTTCCAAGATGCGCAAGTATTGTACGAATCATCTGGAATTAAAAATCAACGATATGGAATCGTTTATTCAGAGTATCGCCGGCTGTCATCACATCATGGTTACAGGCAATTACCGCAAGCCCTTGAACGATGCCATGATGCGGATGAATGTCCGGATGGTTGGGCCGTCCGATTTCTCAACGCCGGCGTAGCGGGGAATCAGGGAATGGCAAATATCCTCCGGCAAAACCTGAAGATATTTGCCGTTTGATTGTAATCTAATGGGTGATTGTTAATTAAAAAAGGAGAAGTGTTATGAGTTCTGCAAAAGACGAAAAAGATATGAGCAACCGCAGGGAATT
>JAIRVC010000348.1 GCA_031254095.1 Acidobacteriota bacterium | reverse complement strand
AGCGCCATAAAAGCCAGGCGCCCGCATCTTACCATGCGGTTTACGCCCGAAATCCAAAAGATCTCCACGGCCTCTTTCTTGATTGCGCAAACAACGAGGCGGTTTTCATATCGGCATGGTTTTCTTACTTACCCATCGGCGATTTCGATTTCGATTATTTCCAGTTCTTCTCCGGAAACAATTTCCAGATTTCCGCCGCCGCAGGCGGGGCAGGCGAATACGAAATTCTTTACGCCGGATTTATCGCCGCAGTCGCGGCATAACGCGACAAGCGGAGTCTGCTCAATCTGCAGAACGGCGTTTGTCATGCCGCTACCGCTCGAAAGCACGTCAAAGCAGAATTTCAGCGAATCCGGAACGATGCCGGCAAACGGCCCGACGCGAAGCCGTATATTTCCGACCGCCGCCGCACGGCCTTCGGGAACCGACCGCCGCACAATATCCATAATATTTTCGGCGATGCCAAGTTCATGCATGGCAGGCCGGATACTCAAGGTTATTCATGAAAAGCAGCAGCCGGTTGTTGACATTGACCTGGCTTGTTCCGCCGTCGTAATCCAACGCCAGCAGATTCATGCCGGGATAAAGGTTACGTATTTTCTTTTCCACGCCTTTTGCTACGACATGGTTTGAGATGCAGCCGAAGGGTTGCAGGCAGAGCACATTGTTGACGCCGCTTCTGGCGAACGAAACGGTTTCGGCGGGCAGGATCCATCCTTCGCCGAACTGCGCGGCAAGGCTGACGATCTCCGCGCCTCCGGCCGCCTCCTCGAAAATATCGGAAAATGGCGTAAAGTATCTGAACTTCCGGCCCGCGGCGTTCGCGCGGGCGATCTGCCGCGCCGCCCAGCGATATGTTTTGGAAATCAGAAAATCGGTCAGAGTCGGACGCGCCAGATCAAGTTCGACATTGACGCGGCGGTTGACAAAAGTCTGCGTGAAAAACGGGAGCAATCCTGCCGGCGCGACTTCCACGCCGCGGCGCATCAGCCATTCGGACGCCGATCTATTGGCGAAGGAATTCAGTTTTAAATAGATTTCGCCGACCACTCCGACTTTCGGCAGCGCCGCGTCCGTTACCGAGGCGTCGTATTCCAGCGCCGCTTCGCCGAGAAGTTCGTAAATGCCGTCGCGGTCGCCGCGCTCAATCAACGGCCCGGCAAGGTTCAGGTATTTATCGGTCAGCGCCCACGCCAGTCCGGGCGTTTTTTCACGGACGGCGGCGGCGTGATGAAATTTTGAAATACTGTCGGCGTACAGAATGGCGGCAAGCACCACCGGCAGGAGCTTGCGCCAGTTAATACCGAGCCCCTTCGCTTTTTCGACAAATCCCATGCACAGAACCGGAACGTCGTCAAAACCGGCTTCCGCCATCGCGCCCCTGAGCAGAGCGACGTAGTTTGAGGCGCGGCACTGGCCTCCGGTCTGGCTTATCAATACCGCCGTCTTTGACAGGTCGTATCTGCCCGATTGCAGGGCGTGAATTATGTCGCCGATAACCAGCGTCGCCGGATAGCACACTTCGTTATTTGCGTAACGCAGGCCCGTCTCCGCAGTCTCGTTTGTGCTCTTCGGCAGGCTTTCCAGTCGGTAACCGGCAAGCTTACCCAGCGGCGCAAGGAGCGGCGCCATGTATTCGCTCATAAACGGGACAAGCAAAGTACGCCCGCGATCCGCGGCGCTGAAAAATTTCACCGCCGAAATGGGCTTTGTCATTTGAACGGCGGCTTCCGGCGCGGCGGCGTTCGCGTGGCGTCCGCTTTCCACAAGTGAACGCACCCTCAGTTTCAGCGCTCCCGAGCTTGTCATGTCGTCGATTTTCAGCAGCGTCAGCGATTTGCCGCGCCTCCGCAGCACGGCGGCCACTTCCTCCTGCAGGAAAGCGTCCGGGCCGCAACCGAAGGAGTTCAGTTCCGCGAACTGTACGCGGTGATTTTGCCGCGCCGCCCATTCGGCCGCCCGCATAATACGGTTGACATATGCCCACTGCCGAACCAGGCGGCCGTCGTTTTCCGTTTCAATATCGCAGGCGGCATCGCCGCGCACAATATCGTCGGTAAGCACGTCCGCGCCGAGAGAGGCGATCATTTCGGCGGCCTTTTGCTGGATGAGCGGGTCGGCGTGGTACGGCCGTCCCGCAAGCAGTACGACCGGCCGCTCCTCAAGTTCCGCCTTCCGGAATGCTTCAATATTAAGCTGCCGCACCCGGGTTTCAAATTCCGCCTGCGCCCGCTCCGCCTTGTCGAACGCCCGCGCGGCGACGGAGCCTTTTATCCCAAGTACGCGCAGATAGCGGCGGCAGGCATTAAACAGCAGCTTCCTGTCCCTGAACGTAATCGTCGGGGAATCTATGGGGATTTTTGTGTCGGTTACGCTTTTCACCACGTCGCTGTAGCCAGAAACGATGGGACAGTTAAAACTGTTCGCTTCGTTCGCGCCTTCCTGTTTTTCATGCACCACGTATGGCATAAAAACGCGATCAACGCCTAGCGCGATCAGGTTCAATATGTGGCCGTGCGTCAGTTTTGCCGGAAAACAGAGATTGTCCGACATGACGCAGCGCGCGCCCGACTCGAAAAGTCCGAACGTTGAAGGATCGGAAAGGACTGTTTTTATGCCGCAGGCGTCAAAAAGCGTATGCCAGAAGGGATATTCCTCGTACATGTTCAGCGCGCGCGGGATGCCTATGATCGTCGCGCCGTCCGGCTTCGGCGTCTGCGCCCGGTCAAACAGCAGGCGGCGTTTTTCGGAATAGATATTGACGCCCTGAACAGACGAGGCTCCGCGGCTATGAAAAACCTTTTCGCACTTGTTTCCTGAAACGTAAGACGCGCCGCCGGCGAAAACGTATTTCGTGACCGAACACAGGTTTTCACAACCCCGGCACAAGAGGGCCGAGCATTCGGGCGGCGGAATATCAAGCAAATCGGTCAACGGGCGCGCCGGACGATCATCCGCGGCGGTGTGGGCGGCGGCATAGATGGCCGCTCCGTAAGCGCCCATCAATTCCGGCTGATTGGGGCGGAGTACCGTCCGCCCGGTCAGATGCTCAAAGGCCGCCGTAACCGCGTCGCTGCGCATCGCGCCGCCCTGGACGACGATTTCATCTCCAAGCTCTTCCGTATGGCGCAGTTTAAGCACTTTGAAAAGACAGTTTTTGGCGACCGAATACGCGAGTCCCGCCGCGATGTCGCCCGCGCCGGAACCTTCACGCAAAGCCGGTTTGACTTTCGAGTTCATGAATACCGTACAGCGCGTGCCGAGATCGGCAGGGGCTTCGGCAAGACAGGCCAGACGCGCGAAATCCGACGCCGTATAACCAAGCGACCGCGCGAACGTTTCCACGAACGAGCCGCAGCCCGATGAACACGCTTCGTTGATCTCTGTACGCGCGACCGCGCCGCCGGAAACGAAAATGGCCTTCATGTCCTGACCGCCGATATCGAGAATAAACGACACTTCGGGCGAAAGTTTCCGCGCCGCCAGATAATGGGCGACCGTTTCAATTAATCCGTAATCAAGCCCAAACGCCGCCTTGAGCAGTTCCTCGCCATAGCCCGTAGCCGCGGCGGCGGCGATTTTCAGTCCGGGACGCGCGGCGGACAGCGCCGCGAGCCCGCGGCGGACGACTTCAAGCGGGCTGCCGTCATTGGGCGCGTAGCTGTCAAACAGTATCTCGCCCCGCGCGTTCGCGGCCACAATCTTGGTTGTCGTCGATCCGGAATCTATGCCCAGATACGCCTCTTCGCATGATTCCGAGGAGGAAGCTTTCGGCAGGCTATGCCCATTTTTTTTCCGCAGCCATATTTCGTATTCGCCTGAACCGGAAAAAAGCGGCGGCAGAGAAGATGTTTCCTTTTCTCCCGGCATGATATTTCCCGCCGCGCGCGCCAGTTCCGCCGGCGCAAACGTCCGGATTTTGTTCGCGTTATTCATTGATTCAATCGCCGCGCCCCAGGCGGGAATCAAATGGGCGTATTCCGGCGTGATGAAATCATCAAGCGGAAGCCCCAGACAGTCCGCGAAAGCCTGCCGCAGCGCCGGCAGAAATGTCAGGGGGCCGCCGCAGAGAAAAACCTTCGGCGTGATTTCGCAGCCGCGCGCGAGCGACGATGTTACCTGCAAGGCGACGGCGTGAAATACGGAAGCCGCTATATCCTCGCGGGGAATGTTGGCGCTGACCAGATTCTGCACGTCCGTTTTGGAAAAAACGCCGCAGCGCGAAGCTATGGGATGGATTGTTTTTGACGTCCGCGCCAGCGCGTTCATTTCGTCCAGCCCTATGCCAAGCAGAATGGCCATCTGGTCGAGAAAAGCGCCGGTTCCGCCCGCGCAGGCGCCGTTCATGCGCATATCCACGCCGCCTTCGCGATTCAGGTAAATGATTTTCGCGTCTTCTCCGCCGATATCGATGAGGGTGGAAATATCCGGCTGCCTCCGCCGTATGTAAGTCAGCGCGGAGACTACTTCCTGAACGAAAGGCAATCCGAGGCTTTGGGCGACCCCCATACCGACCGATCCCGCGACCGTAATACCGACGGGCTCGTCCCCCGCCGTTTCAGCCGCGTCACGCAACACATTGCCAAGAACGCCGGAAACGTCGGCGTTATGCCTCAGGTAGCGGCGAAAGATCGGATCGCCGCCGGCATCGAGCATAACGGCTTTCAGTGTTGTGGATCCAATGTCCAGGCCAAGGCTTTTCATAGTATCAAGCAAATATTATCCGTTGCTTTCCTAACCATATCCCGTTTTTACAGCGCGTCAACCGCGTGTCGAAATAGTACATGAAACCCCACTATGAATATCCGGGCGACTCTATTCTTCCAGGCGCTCAAGAAAATCAAGGCCGACCAGCACTTCGCGCGGTTTTGAACCGTCGGCCGGCCCGACTATGCCGCTGTTGAACATCATATCTACGAGCTTGGCCGCACGGCCATAACCGATGCTTAGACGGCGCTGGAGCAGTGAAGTGGACGCGCGGCCTTCGCCGACCACCACGCGCACGGCATCGTTATACAGACCGTCTTTAGCGTCGGCGTCCGTCCCGGCAGCGCCGCCGGATTCGTCGGCCGCATCCGCGCCGTAACTGAGCACGGAATCATCATAGGCGGGACGCCCCTGATTTTTAAGGTGATCGACGATATCCTGCGTTTCCTTTTCGCTGACATAGGCCCCGTGAATGCGAATCAGCCGGGCGGTTCCCGGAGGAATGAACAACATGTCGCCGTTACCCAGCAGCAGTTCCGCGCCGTTGCTGTCGATAATGGTGCGCGAATCAACTTTTGACGCAACCTTAAAAGCGACGCGCGACGGCAGATTTGCCTTTATGACGCCGGTTATGACATCGACGGAAGGCCGCTGCGTCGCCAGAATGAGGTGAATTCCTACGGCGCGCGCCTTTGCCGCCAGCCTTGAAATGGACGCTTCCACTTCTTTTGATGAAACCAGCATAAGATCGGCAAGCTCATCAATTATCAACACAAGGTATGGAAGCGGTTTTTCAGGTTCTTCCTCTCCGGAATCGGCCGGCGTCCGCGTATTCCGCAAAAG
>JAIRVC010000232.1 GCA_031254095.1 Acidobacteriota bacterium | reverse complement strand
GTTCATTTTTGCGGCAGGATCCGAATATCATTCTCGTCGGCGAGATTCGCGACTTTGAAACCACGGAAATCGCCATTAAGGCGGCGCTTACCGGCCATCTTGTGCTTTCGAGCATTCATACCAACGACGCGCCGTCTACGATTTCCCGCCTGCTCAATATGGGCATTGAACCGTTTCTGGTGGCGACGTCGCTTAACCTGATCTGCGCCCAGCGGCTGGTGCGGAAAATCTGTACGGAATGCAAGAATGAAGTAAAAACTCCGCTGCAGGCGCTGATTGACGCCGGATACCCGCCCGAAGAAGCCAGAGATGTCCGCACGTACAAGGGCGAGGGATGCAAAAACTGCAATGACACGGGGTACAGGGGCCGGCTGGGCATGTATGAAGTCATGGAAATAGGAGAAGGCATTCAGGAAATGATTATGATGGGCGCGTCAACCAACGAGATGCGGCACAAAGCGATTGAGGACGGCATGTTGACGCTGCGCAGAAGCGGGCGTGAAAAAGTCAAATCCGGATTGACGACGCTTGACGAGGTTTTGCGGGAAACCGTTAAAGGATAGCCGCGTGCGTTGATTCGGTTTTGGTTTTGATTAAAGAATCAGGCCGCGGCGGCCGGACAGTAAAGGCAGCCTTCGAAAACCCCAAAATCAAGGCTTGCGACTGAGGCAAAAGCGGAGTTTACATATAGGTAAATGAGTATTTTGCCGAAGGAGCGTAACGCAGAGTTTGGGGTTTTCGGAGGCTGCCAAAAAAATCCGACATCAAAATCAAAAATTTGCCGATAGGTCATTGGAAAATCGAAATTACGGGGGACATTAAAATGAATACATTACCCGAACTGCTCCAACACACGCTGCAATCGGGCGCTTCAGACCTTCATTTGACGGCGAGCGTTCCGGCGCATATCCGCATTGACGGAACGCTTCGTCCGGTGAGCGACACGGCGCTGACGCCGGCGGATACCAAGCGCCTGGCTTACAGTGTTATGACCGACAGCCAGAAACATAGGTTTGAGGAACAATGGGAAATAGATTTTTCGTTCGGCATCGCCGGACTGTGCCGGTTCCGCGCCAATATTTTCAACCAGCGCGGCAACATCAGCGCCGTATTCCGACTCATTCCTTTTGAGATAAAAGGGTTTGAAGCTCGGAAACTGCCTCCGGTGGTGGAAAAACTCTGTGAAAAACCGCGCGGGCTTATTCTTGTGACGGGGCCGACCGGAAGCGGCAAATCCACGACGCTGGCCGCTATGGTCGATAAGATAAACCGGGAGCGTCACGAACATATCCTGACTATTGAAGATCCCATCGAATTTATTCACGCGAATAAAAACTGCATAGTCAACCAGAGGGAAGTCGGCCTTGATACGCATTCCTTTAGTGATGCTTTGAGAGTCGCCCTGCGCGAGGATCCGGACGTCGTACTGATCGGCGAAATGCGCGACCTTGAGACAGTGGAAGCGGCGCTGCGTATCGCGGAAACCGGGCATCTGACGCTGGCCACCCTGCACACCAATACGGCGGCCAGCACCATAAACCGTGTTGTGGATATTTTTCCGGCAGGGCAGCAGCCGCAGATTCGCGCGCAGTTGAGCCTGGTGCTGGAAGGCATTCTGTGCCAGACGCTTATTCCGCGGGTGAACAGCAACGGCCGAAGCATGGCTATGGAAGTGCTGGTGCCGACCATGGCGGTACGCAACCTGATTCGCGAGGATAAAATCCATCAGATATACAGCTCCATGCAGACGGGACAGGAGAAATACGGAATGCAGACGCTCAATCAGTCGCTTGCGCATCTGGTGCTGACGCAGCAGATTACGCAGGAAGACGCCGTAAATAAATCCTCCAGCCCCGACGATTTGCTGGACCTGATTCGCCGTAACGTAAGACTCAGTAATGACGCGGCTTCGCGCGTTCAGAGTCCCGAAGGCAAAAAAGCGGCCCTTACCTGGTCTTAAAGCTGCTTATCTAAATAGTGGTCAGATGTCAGTGATCGGAAAAATTCGCCGTGAACCATCTTATCTCTTTGGGGTGAATTTGGAATCAGGTTATTGGCGAGGTTCCATAAGGAAATTGGGAGGGTAATTCCATGCCGACTTATATATATCAGGGATTAAATATGCGAACCCGCGCCGAGGTTTCCGGGGAGAAGGTCGCAAACAATGAGAATGAATTGCGTATGCTTTTGAAGCGGGAATACATAGGCAATATCTCGATCCGTGAGAAAAAATCCGTAAAAAAAGAGAAGGCGTCCACATCTTTTGGACAAAAAAAAGTTACGTCAAAGGAAGTCGCCCTTTTTACGCGCCAGTTCTCCGTGATGCTGGGAGCGGGTCTGCCGCTTGTCCAGGCGCTTCAGGCCATCGGCTCGCAAAATCCGAATCCTGCGTTGAAAAACATTCTTGAAAAAGTGAGAAACGACATTGAGTCCGGAGGTTCGCTGGCCAAGGCGCTGGAAAAACACCCCAAGGTGTTTGACAACCTTTATACGAATATGATCGC
>JAIRVC010000141.1 GCA_031254095.1 Acidobacteriota bacterium | reverse complement strand
ACAAATCAGCCGGATCACAGGCTTTGTCAAATTGTGATTTACCGCACAGTTGAGGGTTTTAACACAAGAATGATATAGACACAAGCAAAATGGCGGAGAGGGTGGGATTCGAACCCACGTACAGTCTTTTGGACCGTAACTCGATTTCGAGTCGAGCCCGTTACGACCTCTTCGGTACCTCTCCGCAAAAATCAGGCAAAAACCAAGGGAGTATAGCAGATACCGCAGCGCTATGTAAGAAAAACGCTGATAAAATGTCCGTGCGCGCGAATTGCCGGAAATACATTTTATATATACCCCGGCGCCGTGCGCCCTGCCTGTCGGCCGACAAGCGGGGCACACTATCCCGCGAAGGCAATTAATCAGCGTTCCCGGGGGCGCTTTCAGAAAAGGCGCCCCCAATCCTTCTTTTACGACGCTTTTACAACGCCTTTACGATGGGCGGGGACTGGCGGCGTCGATCTGGTTGAGCGTCTCCTCAATCAGATCGATATTCGCTTCCCGTGAACAATTGCGCCGGATAAGCTTAGTGGCGATGTCCACCGAAATATCCGCGATTTCTACGCGAATTTTCCGCAACGCGCGACCGGTTTCCATTTCGATCTGGACCCGGGCGTCACGGATGATCGTTTCAGACTCCTCGCTCGCCGTCCGTCGCATTTCATCCCGTAGTTTTTCGGCTTCCGTGCGGCTGGCGGCGATAATGGCTTCGGCTTCCGTCCGCGCCTGTTTCAGTATCTGTTCCGAATTTTTATTGGCATCCTCAGCGGCCCGGCGGGCCTGCTCCGCGTCTTCCAGCGACTTGCGGATGGCTTCCTGCCGGGCGTCAAGCGCCTTCAAAAGCGGACGCCAAGCAAACTTCGCCAAAAGCAACAGGAGCGCCACAAAAGTTAGAATTGTCCAGATAGCCAATCCGGGTTCGACTTGGACCAACGGATTATCCATAGCGGGTTTCCTCGAAACTCTACTTCAGCAGTATGATGAGTAGAACAAAGATTTCCGCCAGAATGGCGACGCCTTCCAGCAGGAAGATTGGCAGGTTAACGGTGCTGGTGATCTCCGCCGCCGCCGAAGGCTGCCTGGCGATGCTTTCCGCCGCCGCCGCCGCCGCCTTGCTGATGCCGTAAGCCGCGCCTATGGCGATCAGGCCAAGTCCGAAAGCCGCGCCAACATAATGCCATACCGGCTCAGCGCCGGTCGAAGCGCCATCCTGGGCAAAAGCCGCGGGGCTGCCCAGCGAGAGTGCGACAAGCAAAAACGCGGCAATTACGCCGCAACGGAGAAATCCTGTTTTCTTCATTACCCTATATCCTTTCAATAAGCGGTTAGTGATGCACATTAATGACCAGGCCTATGAATACCGCCGTGAGCAACGTAAACACATAAGCCTGCACAAGCACTACAATCAGTTCAAGCCCCGATATTCCAACAGCAAGCGGCAGAGAGACAACAAGACCCGCCGCTATTCCGACCAGCGCGCTTTTAAACATTTCAGCGAGCAGAAATATCAGGGAAATAAGCGCCAGAAGCGCAATATGTCCCCCGGTCATGTTCGCCGCGAGACGCATGGTCAGAGCGAAAGGCTTTATCAGCATTCCCATTATTTCAATTGGAATCAAAATAATGTAAATCGGCCAGGCCAGACCGTGAGGGACGATATTTTTCCAGTGATTGACGAATCCGTTTGCCTTTGATCCCGCAATGATGATCGAGAAGAAAGTTACAATAGCAAGCCCGGCGGTAACATTGAAATTTGCCGTCGCGGTCGTTCCTCCTTCCAACATCCGTCCGAAAACGGGATAATGTATATCGGCACGGAATATCCAATGGTTCGCCAGCTTCAGAATGTCAAATATTGGAATCAGCCCTATAAGGTTCGCTGTTAGAATAAAGACAAAAAACGTGAGAACCAGCGGCGTCCATGTATTTACCCATTTTGCGCCGACATTTGGCAGAACTATTGATTCGCGGATAAATCCCGTCAGCATTTCCAGCGCGGTTCCGGGCCTGAAAGACGCGGTCGCCCCCTGTTTCAAACGCCGCCGCGCAATCCATGTGACGCAGACAAAAACAATGGCGGCAACCAGCCAAAGCATTAAAACATGCTTTGTAATGGAAAAATCAATTCCCATTACCTCGGGCAGACGGACAATCGGATTTCCGGCGTTGTTGGCGACATGTTCAAGAATCGTTTTGCCGGCGTTAAACGGTTCGCTTTCCGCCGCCTGCCCGGCGGAAACGCTCCCACTTCCAAGCGCGATTGTAAACCACATTAGTGAAACCCATTCTTCATTCAACTACTGCTTGTTAACATTGTTCGTTATCAACCGGGTCTGAACCCTGCGCAATTCAAACGCCTCAGCCGCATGCAGCGCAAGATAAAAAAACGCAAAGCAACCGATAAAGAGCCCGGGGCGAACCTGAGTTGTTTTCACAAGAACGGCGATATACACCCCGAATAGCAGAAACTTTATCACAAATGCCTTAATCAGGCATTTCAAGATTTTTTGCGGATTCAGACGCCTTTGACGCTCAATCGCCACCCACGAAATAACAGATGCCAGCGTCGGGCCAAGCATCCCGAACCAGATCTCTTTTTCCGCTCCCAAGCCGACAAGTCCGGAAATGCCGCCAAAAACCAGCGCCGTCAAAATGGAACCGCCCGCCAGATATGCAACAAATTTCATTTGCGCCAAATAACCTTTGCCAGTTCAGCAAACCCGACAACTACGCCCAACAATAATCCCGCAAGCAAAAACCAGGGCGACGTATCGCGCCAGGCGTCCACGGCATATCCAATACCGCCCAGCATGATAATTGCGCCCAACAGCGTATATCCGGCCATCGCCGCCGGTCCGGTTCGCCGCAAATTTTCCTGCGTCCGCCGCAAGGATCGGGCTAAAAACGTGTCATGGTTTTCGTCTGGCATATATTCCCGCCATAACCGTGGCCGTTAAATCACGAATCATCATAGCAAATGCCGCAATGAATAAAAGTGAAAATTTTAAAGGTTAATTCTCGATCTCATGGATGGTAATCAGGGAACGTAATTCGTATTCCCTACTGCCTGACGGCGATACTATTTCTATTGTGTCGCCGGGCATTTTGCCCATGATGCTGCGTCCGATGGGGGACGAGATCGATATGAGGCCCCGGCTTATATCGGATTCCTCCGGAGAGACAAGCCTGTATTCGATCTCCTTTTCCGTGTCGAAATCATACAGCGTTACTTTTGATCCGTAAGCGGCACGGTCAGCGGGAATCTTGTCCATATTGACCAGGGAAAGCGCCGCCAGCCTTTGCTGGAGCTGTGCCTTGCGTCCCTCAAGATAGGATTGACGCTCTTTGGCCGATTTGTATTCAGCGTTTTCACTGAGGTCGCCGAGCTCGCGGGCTCTTAGAATTTCCTTCGGCAACTCTACTCGCAGCTCATGTTCAATGGTGTTCAGTTCTTCCTGCAACTTTTTTCGTACGTCAATCATTTCCTGCTCCAAACAAAACAGAACATCAATTGTCAGCCCGGAAAGCCCAATCGCCGGTTACCAAACATTAACCGGATGGCCATCTCAGACTCGCCGCCGGAAAATTCGGCATGTCCCCATTATAAAGTTAATTTTTAAAAAAACAAACCGTCGAACGGGTGTACCCAAGGCTAGCGCATTAAAAAAGCCCTATGGTGGAAATGAAAAGAAGGATTTGAAGCACGGAGATTTGATCGCATGTGTTGTTCTGGAGTGGACAAAAAATGAGTAACCATCGGTGGAGCGAGCGAAGCGAATGGAACCGCCATGGAACGCAAGCGGTGGAATCTCTATGAAATATCCGGGAAAATCTCACCGGCACGCGTTATCTGTGCTACAATCCCCGCCGTAAAACGGACAATAAATTTTGAGCCGGGTTTTAACTACGGGTTTTAACTAATTATGATCAGCATTGAGGAAGCGCTGGAAATATTGCTCAGGAATATTCCGGCGCCCAAAACGGAACGGATTCCATTTTATAAATCCCTGGGACGGGTTCTCGCGGAGGATATCGTCGCCACATCCGACATTCCCCCGTTTAACCGGGCTACGATGGACGGATTTGCCGTGCGCTCGGCGGATGTGCAAAACGCGCCGGTGGAATTGATTCTCGGCGGAGAGGCGCGCGCGGGCGGAGGCATTCACGAACGCCTGAGACCGGGAGAGGCGATTTACATCATGACAGGCGCGCCGGTTCCGGACGGCGCGGATGCCGTACAGATAGTGGAAGTCTGCCCGGTTTCTCCCTGTGAAAGCAAAGTTACCGTTATGGAACCTGTTGCGCCGGGCGATAATATCGCGCCCAAAGGACGCGAAGCCATGTCTGGCGACGTGATAATCAAGGCCGGGCGCGTTGCGGGCCCCGCCGAAATCGCGCTGATGGCGACGTTCGGCTATGCGGAAGCGCGGGTTTACGCAAAGCCATCCGTTGCGATTCTTTCCACGGGCGATGAACTTGTGGAATTTGACGAAACGCCCCGTGCCGACCAGATAAGAAATTCAAACGCCTATTGTCTCGCCGCGCAGTTAAAGCTGCTCGGCATTGAGGCGGACTACCTCGGCATTGCGCGGGATGAAAAAGAAGACCTGCGCGGAAAAATACTGGCCGGGCTGGAGCGCGATGTTTTGATCATTACCGGCGGCGTCTCAATGGGCGAATACGATTTCGTGCGCGATGTTTTTGAGGAGCTGGGCGTAGAAATTCTTTTCAGCAAAGTGGCGATCAAGCCCGGCAAGCCCACTGTTTTCGCGCGTAAAGGAAACAGGCTTGTCTTCGGTCTTCCGGGAAATCCGCTCTCGTCGATGATCACTTTTGAGTGTTTCGCAAGGCCGGTTCTGGGGCGTATGTGCGGCATTAAACGCCCTGAACTCAAGAGAGTTCAAGGCGTTCTGCTTGAGGATGTGCGGCAGACGCCCGGTAGAACCGCGTTTCTGCCGGCGCGGATTGAATGGACGTCAAACGGCTGGTCGGTCAGGCCGATTTCATGGAAAAATTCCGCCGACATGATCGGTTTTTCCGGCGCCAACGCCACTCTAATATTCCCCGGCGAACTGGCCATGCTTTCACGCGGCGAAACGGTGGAAATCATGCTGCTGCCGGATTTTTTTGCGCGATAAAAAAGTGGCCGGCGGCCGCAAAATAAATGGGTATGCCGATGACTGAAAAAAAGCCGAAACTGACTCATATGGACGCCGAAGGCCGGGCGCGAATGGTTGACGTGTCGGAAAAAGCGCCGACGTTCCGGCGTGCGACCGCCGAATCGTTCGTCCGGTTGTCGCGCCCGACAATGAAGCTGCTGCTCGGCGGCAAACTGCCGAAAGGAAACGCGCTTGAAACCGCCCGCCTTGCGGGCATTATGGCCGCCAAGCGGACGCCTGATCTTATTCCTCTTTGTCATCCGCTGCTGTTGACTCATGCCGATGTAGAGGCCGCGCCGCAAAAAGACGGCGTCAGGTTTCTGGCGTCGGTCGCCTGCTCCGGCAATACCGGCGTTGAAATGGAA
>JAIRVC010000220.1 GCA_031254095.1 Acidobacteriota bacterium | reverse complement strand
GAAATCGGAACTGGAGCTTTTCGCCCTGCGCAACGGGCAATTTGTCTATTCGCGGGAAGTTCCAAAAAACGACACGCAAGGTTGGGGCGATCTTCTTTTTGGCGAAATAAACGAAGCGGCCGCAAGATTGCGGCTCGGCCCGGACGGCGTGCTGGAAAAAATCTTGCTGACCGGCGAATCGTCGCGGGATGTTTACGAAGAAATCAGGGAGCGCATTCCGGAATGCGAGCTTCTGGAAAAATCTTTTCCCCTGGCGTCGTCGGAAATCAACAGCCAGGTGATGGCGGAAGCAACCGCCGTCTGCGGCCTGGCATTTACCGCTGTCGCGCCGAATCCGGCCGTTAAACTGAACCTGCTGCCGCCGGAACTAAAGAGCCGTCAGGGACGCTGGGGCATCGCCGTTGCCGCCGCGCTGGGCATGGCCATCCTGCTGATTTTGGCGGGACTGGGTCTTGTTGAGCCCATGCATAACAGGCAGCGGCTGGCGCTGCTTGAGCAGGAAACGCAAAAACTTGAAGGTCAGGTTCGCGCCGTGCGCAGCCTGGAAGCGCGGGGAGAAAAACTTGAAGCACAGAGAAAACTAATTGTGGATCTCCTTGGCGACGACGACCGCAACCTCGACATTTTGAAATATCTGACGGAAACTTTTCCCGATGACACGTTTCTCAGAAGTTACAGCTATAATAAAGGCGTTATAACGCTTCAAGGCGAAAGTGATTCGTCTTCCGACCTTATTTCTCAACTGGGAAAATCGCCTTTGCTGAAAGATGTCGTGCCAAGGGGCTCTTCTTCGAGAACGGCAACCGGCCGGGAGAGCTTCACGATAGAAGCCAGACTGAGGTAGTGGAATGAAAAGTGACGCGAAAACCAGCGCGCGAGAAAAAAAAGTGCTTTACACGGGGATAGCGCTTGCAATAGCGATTCTTGTTTACTGGGCGTCGGCGTTTTTTTCGCCCGGCGACGGCGAAAGCCTTGCCGGGAAAGTAGAAACACAGGAAAGCCTGCTCCGGCGCCAGAAAGAGCTGATCGGGCGTGAGGATTTCTTTAAGAAACGGATAGAAGACGCGGAAAGCGATATCGAAAAAATACGGGGCAGGCTGCTTCCCGGAAATAACGCCACCGCCGCCGCCACGGAATTACAGCGGGTGCTGAATGATTTTGCTGACGACAGCGGTGTTCTGATTAATACCAAGAGCAATCTGCCGGAGCAGAAGATTGCGGACAGCGATTCGCTGGTAAAAATTTCCGTGCGGATCGCGATCGACTGCCAGGAGGAAAGCCTGGTGAATTTTCTGGCCGCAATTAAAAATTACGATAAATTCCTGAAGGTCGAAGAAATTGGCATAGGCACTGTTTTGCAGCAAAAGCAGCTTGTGCTGCGCCGCGGGTTGAGTATTGTCGTTGTGGGTTACATCAGCGTGCCGCCGCCCGAACCCGAGGCAAAGCCCGGCAAAGACGCGGCTCAGGCGGCGGCATCCGCCGCGCGTAAAGCGATAGGATAGAGGAGGAAGTCTCCATGGCAAAAAAATGGATTGCGCTTAACATATTGCTGCTTGTGGCCGCGATTGGGCTGGCAAGGGAACTGAGCCGTCAATATGTTCAGTTTAAAACGCAAAACGACCCGGCGAAAATAGAGTTGATTGCGTCCGAAAACCAGGCGGCGGCAAAAACAGCAAGCGGGCCTACGGCCGATACTTCCATGGAAACGCCGGTTTTCGGGGAAGCCGATTATTACGTCATATCGGAACGGACGTTGTTTTCCGATCTGCGCGGACGTGAAGATCCGGCGGGATCGGCGTTGTCCGTAGTGGTTCAGCCCGTTCCTCCGCTAAATCCGAAACCGGTTCTGGTGAGTACAATCATGATCGACGGCCAATACAGCGCGAAGGTTATCGATCCGGCCAGGCAGCAGGCGCGCGGCGGCGAGATGAACATGGAAACGCGGCGCGTCGGGGATGTTTATCGCGGATACGAAATCACCAGTATTGAGGCCGAACAGATGGTGCTGGAAAACGGCGGCCGTAAAGAGGTTATCCAAATAAATAGAGCCGCCAGGCGTCAGCAGCCCGTAAGGCCGGCAGCGGCGGTCGCCGCCGCGCAGGTGGTTCGAATCGGTGGCGGCGGCGGAGCGAGCGGCGCGGTGACCGTAACAACGACCGGGGCGGCGCCGGGCAGAACGCCGCAGAACGCCGCGCGGCAGGCGTCAATCGACGCGGCAACCGCCGCGGCGCGGCAGGCGCAGGCGGCACAGAAGCCTAAGCCGGGAGGCGCGCAGCCCGTTCAAATGCCGCCGAATGATGGCGTGGTTATAATGACGCCGGAAACGCCGGCGCAGAAGCCCAGACCGGGAACCGGCGCGCAGCCCGATTCAGGCGCGGGTCAGCAGCAACAGCAGCAGCGCGTCATCCGTTCACCGTTTGGCGACATCGTTCGTCCCGATTCAGTAAATTGGTGACATCGTTCGTCCCGGTTCAGAGTAATAAATACAGAGAGGAACTTTAATGTTCATACGCAATCGTAAACTACGAAGCTTGATATTTCTGGCCTGTGCGGCGACCATGACGGCGCAGCCGGCGGCCTGGGGAGCGCAGGGGGGCGCGCAGCGGCCGCCAGATCGTTCGTCCGCGGCCGCAAGGAGCGCAAACGAGATACCGGTGCGTTTCACCAACGCGGATATGAACGAATTCGTCAGCACAATGGCGGAGCTTCTCGGACTAAAGCCTATTATGGTCGATTCATTGGTGCAGGGGGTCGTTGACTTCAGCATCACGATACCAAGGAATGAGCTTTGGTCGCTTTTTCACGGGACACTTAGAACCAAAAGCGCCGCGCTCGTTTATCAGGATAATATCTATCAGGTTATTCCGCTCGCCGCGGCCATAAGAGGCAATCTTAAAATCATTGACGAGCAGCCGTTGCCGCGCGCGGACGGCGAGCCGTATCCGGATATTTCACAGTTCCAGCCGCCCGCCGGACAGGAGTTTGAACAGGAAGGTTTAAGGGCGCTTCCCGTTGCCACGCATGTTGTCCGCCTGGATTTTATGTCGGTAGACGATGTCGTTGACGCTGTCAGGCTTTTATTGTCCGACAGCGTCGCCATAATAACTTTCAAGCGCCTGAATATGATGATTTTTACGGATTATTCCGACAACGCCGCGCGCGTCAGGGAAATCATCCGGCTTCTGGATAATTCATTTTTTAATCCCGATAATGTTGAGCTGGTAAAAATCGAATACAGCAACGCCGTGGATGTCGCCGCCGAACTGGGCGTAATATTCGGTTCCGGCGCGGGCGCAGCCCCTGCCGCCAAGGGCGGCGCGGTTTCATCCGCCGCCACGGGCGTTTCGTTTGTGCCGCTTGAGCGGTTGAATTCGATTTTCGTAATGGCCGCTTCCAGACATGCGCTCGCTACGGCCAAACGCTGGATAGGAGAGCTTGACGCCAGCGAAAACAACAAATATCAGACTTATGTCTATGTTGTTCAGGATTCCACCGCGTCAAACATCGCCACCATGCTTCTTGCGCTTTACGGCGACGGCAATTCGAGTTCCAACGCCACGGGAACCAGCAGAAATACGAGTTCTTCCAGTTCATTAATCAATCAGGCGCTTGGTTTGGGAAACGATAGCAGCGGCAGCACTTTCGGTTCCGCCACGCAGCTTGGGCCGCGCCTTGACACTTCTTCGCCCACGGTTACTTCGATAGTTCTGGGGGGCAGCGAGTTCGGCGGCCTCAGGGACATCGCGCGGGTGGTGGTTGACGACATAAACAATGTGCTGCGCGTTCAGTCAACGCCGGCCGACTACCGTACCCTTTTAAAAGACATTGAAGAAATGGATGCGCCGCCGAGGCAGGTATCCATCGAAGCGATGGTGCTTCAAGTCGATCTTACCGACGAACTCATGTATGGTTTTCGCGCCTGGCTTGAAGCGCGGTCGGAAGGCAAAATGACGACGGCGGGAATGGGATCCGGAAGCGTGGATGGAGCGCTTTCGTTCGAAACTTTCGCTTACATAGGCAGCCAGCGGCAGCTCATGCTTGCCCTTGACGCGCTGAAGTCAAAAAATAAAGTTAATATTCTGCAGCAGCCGTCGGTTACGACGATGGATGGGAATCAGGCGACTTTCATAACCGGCGCTGAAGTCCCTTATCAGTCCGGGAGCTATTTTACGAGCGACCTCGGCCAAACCACAATATCGTATCGGAAAACGGGCGTTTCCCTGATTGTTATTCCCAAAATTTCCGCTTCCGGAACGGTGACGATGGAAATCGCACAGGAAGTCAGCACCTTTTCTTCGCAAAGCGTGGGGGGAACGGACGTGATGATCTTTCCCACAACCAACGTTGAAACGGTTCTTTCCGTCAAAGACGGTCAGACCGCGGTAATTGCCGGCCTGAGAAACAATCAGGATATATGGAACCGCGCGGGCATTCCTTTTCTTTCTGACATTCCGTTTATCGGAGGGCTTTTCGGAGGGACATACCGCAAAAATACCCGCACGGAGCTTGTTATCCTCATCACTCCGCATGTTATCCGGACTCCGGAAAGATTGCAGGAGTTCACGCAGCGTTTTAGCGATTCTCTGCGCAACGTGCGCAAGCTTGCCGATGAGCAGGAAGCTGAACGCATC
Organism: Acidobacteriota bacterium; assembly: GCA_031254095.1. GTDB lineage: Bacteria > Acidobacteriota > UBA6911 > UBA6911 > UBA6911 > UBA6911. The sequence continues at coordinate 8,835 of JAIRVC010000220.1, read as the reverse complement.
CGCGACATAGAAAACGCGCGCAAAGACCGCGAAAAAAGGGAACTTGATCAAATAAGGGATATCAGGAAGGTAAAATAAATAAGTGATCAGTGGTCAGTGGTCAGAAAAAAGAAGTAAGGTTATGAGTGTATAGCAATATATAGAGAATTAATTATTCTGGGTAAGTCATGTCTTTGGTTAAGAAAGTATATGGTCAATATCTAACCACTGATCACTGACTACTGAAAAAGGTAATGTAATGTCAGATAGTGTAAAAAAAATATGTGTTCTTCCCGGGGATGGAATAGGCGCTGAAATAGTCGCTTCGGCGCTGGCGGTATTGAAACAGGTCGCCGCCCGCGCGGGTTTCGATGTTGAACTATATGAAGAAGCCATAGGCGGCGCGGCAATCGACGCTTTCAATAATCCTTTGCCGGATCAGACGCTGCGCCGCTGCATGGAAAGCGACGCCGTTCTGCTCGGCGCGGTCGGCGGCCCAAAATGGGATCCGAATCCGCCCGCGCTCAAACCGGAAACCGGCCTTCTGGCTTTACGCAAGGCGCTTGGGCTTTACGGCAATCTGCGTCCGGTAAAGATGCTGCCGGTTTTGATAGGCTGCTCCACGCTGAAACCGGAAGTCGTGGGGGGTGTCGATATGGTTGTTGTGCGCGAATTGACCGGCGGCCTGTATTTCGGGACGCCGCGCGGCGTCTCCGGCGAACCGGGCAAAGAAACGGGCTTTAACAACATGGTGTACCAGCGCCATGAAATCGAGCGCATCGCGCGCAAGGCCTTTGAGCTGGCGCGCCGCCGCCGCCGCAAGGTTGCGTCGGTAGACAAGGCAAATGTTCTTGAGGTCTGCCAGCTCTGGCGAAAAGTCGTTACGGAAGTCGCCGGTGAATATCCCGATGTGGAGCTGAACCATATTCTGGTTGACAACTGCGCCATGCAGATGGTTCTGCGCCCGGCGCAGTTTGACGTGCTTCTGACGGAAAACATGTTCGGGGATATTCTCAGCGATATCGGCGGCGTGCTTACGGGAAGCATCGGCACGCTTCCTTCGGCCAGCGTGGGAGACGGCCCAGCGCTGTATGAGCCGATTCACGGATCCGCGCCCGACATAGCCGGAAAGGATATTGCAAATCCGGTGGGAACGATCAACAGCGTCGCGATGATGTTTGAATATTCTTTCGACAGGCCTGACCTTGCGAAACAGATAAACGACGCCGTCAGCGGGGTTCTGAACGACGGCTGCCGGACGGCGGACATTGCCGGAAGCGGGACGCGCGTTGTCGGCACAAGGGAATTTACGGAACGAATTCAGGAAAAATTGCGTTAGGCGACCTCCGAAAACCCCAAAATCAAGGCTTGCGACTGAGGCAAAAGCGGAGTTTACATATCGGTAAATGAGCATTTTTGCCGAAGGAGCGTAACGCAGAGTTTGGGGTTTTCGGAGGTTGCCGTTAGGAAGCGTTTATGAGACTTAAAGCAGGCATCGTCGGAGGCACGGGCATGGTGGGACAGCGATTTGTCTCCCTGCTTGAAAATCATCCATGGTTTGAAGTGACAGCTATCGCGGCCAGCGCCGCGTCCGCGGGTAAAAGCTATGCCGAAGCCGTGGACGGCCGCTGGAAACTGGCGTCCGCCATGCCGGAATGCGTGAAACGCATAATCGTTCAGGATGCCGCAAAGGTTGACGAAGTCGCCTCCGGCGTCGATATGATTTTCTGCGCCGTTGATCTCAACAAAGACGAAACGCGCGCGCTTGAAGAAAGATCCGCGCGCGCCGCAACGCCGGTTGTTTCCAATAATTCGGCGCATCGCTGGACGCCGGATGTTCCGATGATAATTCCGGAAGTAAATCCGGGGCATCTCGGCGTTATCGAATATCAAAAGAAACGCCTTGGAACAAAGCGCGGATTTATCGCAGTAAAGCCCAACTGCTCGATTCAGAGCTACGTTCCGGCACTCCACGCGCTGATCGAATACCGGCCGGTCAGCGTTACCGCCTGCACCTACCAGGCGATTTCCGGCGCGGGTAAGACTTTTAAAGACTGGCCTGAGATGGTTGACAACATCATTCCCTATATCGGCGGCGAAGAAGAAAAAAGCGAGCAGGAGCCTTTGCGCATCTGGGGCGGCATCGCGGACGGCGTGATCGTAAAGGCCGCAAAACCCTGCATCACAACGCAGTGTATTCGCGTGCCGGTTACCGACGGGCATATGGCGGCGGTTTTCGTTACTTTCGAGCGTAAGCCTTCAAAGGAAGAAATACTCGAATGCTGGCGTTCTTTCCGCGGGCAGCCGCAGGAACTCGGCCTTCCCTCCGCGCCGAAACAGTTCGTCAGATATTTCGAGGAAGCCGACCGGCCGCAGACAAAGCTGGATCGCGATCTGGAAAGCGGCATGGGCGTCGCCGTCGGCAGGTTGCGCGAAGACGCTTTGCACGACTACAAATTCGTGAGCCTTTCGCACAACACGGTTCGCGGCGCGGCCGGCGGAGCGGTGCTGATCGCGGAGCTGCTTAAAGCCATGGGATATATCGGGAAAAAGTAGAGGGCGCGCCACGTAAAAGTAAATTGCAAATTGCCTGATATCAGGCATAATTTCGGAATTACACGGAGGAATGGCCGAGTGGTTGAAGGCGGCGGTCTTGAAAACCGTTAGAGGCGGAAGTCTCTCGTGGGTTCGAATCCTACTTCCTCCGCCACCACCCTTTTGTTTTCAAAAATTTTACGGGCACAATTCAGAAAGAAGAACATTCCCGATTCTCGTGGACGCCTTCCGGGCTTGGTTCCGTTGCGAATCTCCAGATCTTTCTTTTGTCACCGGAAATATCCTGTGAGCGGTTACTTGGCTTCGATAGGCAACCTCCGAAAACCCCAAACTCTGCGTTACGCTCCTTCGGCAAATGCTCATTTACCTATATGTAAACTCCGCTTTGCCTCAGTCGCAAGCCTTGATTTTGGTGTTTTCGGAGGTTGCCGATAAAAAAATGAAGGAAATAGTGCCTGAATATTTATCAGAGAATATATGGATGTAAGACAACCTCCGAAGAACTATAAGCATAAAAATGTGTCAGAAAGACGGATAAGATGCGTTTTCTTTCCACCATGAAGGGTTCGAGTTTCTGATAATATCAGGCTTACATTCTCAGCAGATAACTGAACTTCGCGAAAATCTGGCGGCCGATGGAAGTATCTGGAAAACCGACGTGCTCGCGCTGAAGCGGCGATATGGCCGGGTTAAAGCGCCAGTTTTCGTAATTATCCGTGTAACCGATATAAAGAGCCGTGCTTGGGTGGAGCATATAGGTAAAAAGAATGTCCAGCCCCAGCCGTTTACTCCGCTCAAGACTTACCAGCGCGTCGTTTGGAAGTACAGCGTTGTAATCGACAATCGCACGCAGTGAGAGTTCCCGCGTGAATTGGTAGTTTGCCTTGGTGCGCCAGATGTGATTGTTAAATACCGTCCCGCGTCCGTCCGCGGCAAGCCGCGTATAAAGATAGGTTTCGTCGATCTGTAACTGCGGCGCCGGCATGATTTTCAGCGTGAAGTTCGTGCCGAGTGATTTGACCATAAATGGCCCCGACGGTGAATAATAGTTGACGCTGTCTCCGTGTTCCAGGCTGGATGACAGATGCAGCCATTTCTGCCATTGGGAAGAGACGGAAACCACGTTGCTTCTCCTGCGGAAATCGATATCCGCGAAACGCTCAAAACGTTCATTGTGCGTGAAAGACAAATAGGAATTTCTTGGCAATTCCATCCTGAATGACGGGCTCACTGTCCAGTCCGTCAAGGTTCCATCATGGTCGTAAATAAAGCTTCCGGAGAAAGACGGCCCGTAGCTGATAATGTTTCCCTTTGTAGGACGCCATGTATAGCTGGTGTTTCCTCCGGTTTCGCGTATGTTTACGCGGCTTATAAAGCCCAGAACGTTGGCTTCAAAATCGGGACTCCGGTCGCGGTAATACGCGCCGGCGCTGAAATGACGGCCGGACTGGGCGAGACGCAGATATCCGGCGGTTCCATTCCGGCTGTCGCCGTCAAGACCGCGATTCCGGCTTCCAATCCACTGCCCGGTCAGGACAAGATTCCGGGTCAGTTTCAGGCGCGTATCCAGTGAAAAAACGCGGTTGGAGCTTCCAGCGAAATCCCGGCTGGTAATAAGCCCTCCGATGCGCGATTCATTTCCAAGTTCACGGTAAAGCCGAAAAATACCGACGGCGGCGCGGTCTCCATAATAGCCGGTGTCTTCCGGCGCGCGCTCTCCGGGCGCGCGGTCGTCTCCCGCCAATGCCCCGATGCCCCATCGGCCGATTTTGCCGGTTAAACGCGCTCCGAACTGAGGATCCGCCATGCGCCGTGAAAAGAAGAGATTTTCTGGCGTCTGGAAATAATCGGAGTTTTCCATGAAAAACGGCCGCTTTTCAGAAAAAAAGACTTCGTAACGCTGATTGATGGTGACTTGCGGAGAATCTGATTCCACCTGGCTGAAATCGGGATTCAGCGTCATGTCAAGCGTCAGCGCGTCGCGCAGCACCATTTTAGCGTCGAGGCCAGCGCGGAAGTCGTTTTCGGTGTCATGTTGCAATCCGGGTTTTTTGTCGTTCAAATAATTCGCGCGGGAAAATCCGGCGTATGGAATGAACTGCATGTTGCGTCCGGGGGAAATGTCATGGATTCCTGTCAGATCGCCGAACTGTCCCTGCCAGCTTGGCAACCGCCGCGAGGTGAAATATGGCCAGCTTGACCACTCGTTGTTGCGCTGTATGGCCCGGGTCAACAAAATACCCCAGTTCTGCTCCGGCGTATTTGGAAAACGCAAACTTTTGAAGGGAATTGTCATTAAAACAACAAAACCGTTTTCGATAATGCGTCCTTCTGAATACCAGAGGGTGTCGAAATTCAGATCCTCCGATCCGTTAATGTTTATGCCGTCCAACTGTACGCCGTAGGCGTTTGCTACGAAAAAGTAATTGCGCTGGTGATCTTTAAACGTGTCGAGAGAAAGCTTTACAAGGTCGTCGCTGTAAATCGCGTCACGGCGGCTGATAGTAGCCCGGATTTTGGACGGATCATCTTTGGCGATAAAAACCACATACAGATTTTTATCGTCGTATGAAAGGTACGCCGTAGTCGGTTGGCTGACTGGAATGCCGTCGCCGGGGTCGGATTGGCGGAAATCGGTGATTGCAAGCTCTGCTTCCCTCGACGTGCCGTTGATAAAATCCTCGAATTTTGGCGGGCGGGATACTTTTGGAATATTGGCTATCCGTATCTGCTCCTGCTCGTTAAACGTCTGTTCCCCGGCGAATACCGCGCCGCCCGCGGCGAAAACGAGACATGCAGCAGTAATTGCCATAAGTGCGCGCAACATCTTCATTAGCACTTTCTCCTTTCATTTCACTCGCAATGTTGATCAGGCTTGTCATCCGACATGCAGGCGCAAGCCCTGCCCGCTCATAGCTTCAACCCACAAAACTCTTTTATTTTACGAAATTCAAAAGTAGAATCAATCTTTGTGCGTGATTCAGGCGGTTTTTGGGCGATTCGGAGCCGAAAAAGTTGACATAAGCGGTTTTATCGGAAATTGAATAGAGGAGGCCAGGACGGAAAATGCAGCTTGTCCTTCTTATCCGTCTTATCCGTTGTTTTAAGGACAGAGTAGAAGAGGCCTTGAACGACAACGGTTTTCCTTCCGGGTCAGGTAAGAAAAGGGGGAAATATGTACCGTCGTAAATTTATCGGAGCCGCTGGCGCGGGCGCATTTGCCCTGGCTTCCGGTGTCGCTTCTTCCGTGTCTTCAATGTCATCAGCGTCGCGGTTTACCGACGTCAACGCCGCTGATCAGTTCTACGACGCTGTAAATTTTGTTACTGAACGCGGCCTGATTGACGGCGCCGGCAACGGATTTCAGCCGGACGCCGGCGTTTCCCGCGCCGCTGTCGTGACGGCGCTTTACCGCCTTGACGGCAAACCCGAAGTTGTATACGAAAAAGTCTTTTCCGATGTGCCTGAAGGGCAATGGTATTCAAGCGCGGTCATCTGGGCGGATAAAGCCGGACTTACAGGCGAATTTACAAGCGGAGGAATATTTGGCCCCAACGACAATGTCAGCCGCGAGCAGCTCGCTGCGATGATATTCAACTATGCCGACATAAAGTTGCCGGAGACGGCGGACCTTGCCGGTTATGCCGACGCCGGTCGTATAAGCCCCTGGGCTGAAACGGCCATAGGCTGGGGCATTTTGAGGGGCGTCATTTCCGGCGCGACGGCAACGACCCTTGCGCCCGGCGGCGCGATTACGCGCGCGCAATTTGCCGCGAGTTTGCAGCGGTTTGTAAATCTCAGAGAAGATCCGCGAAACATCTGGGTTCTTAACCCCGTACCAGGCAGAACGCCAGTAGCGGCGGTTCCGCTGGCGTCCCGTGTAGAGGGCGGATGGGAAGGCAAGACCCTTGTCGTCCTCGCCAACTATAACGCGAACACGGCCGAAATCGCCGCGGAAGTGGAAAAACTGCTGCCCGAAAGCGCCAAACTTTTCTGGATTGGAGATATGACGGTTATCGCCGGACAAACCGTCAATCCGAGCAGGCCGCCATCTGATAAGTGGGCTATTATGCGTTATATGCAGGAGTTCCAGCCCGCGCTAAGAGAAGGAAGATTGAAGCCCGACGCCATAATCAGCGGCACGGGGTTTTGAGCGAACGCGTCCGTGTCAGTTGCCACGGCTGCGATTATCCACGAAAAGCTCAATATCCCTACCGTTTCATTGCATTACGACGAAATGTTGTCGGTCGCCGAAGACACGGCTTCCACCACCGCAAACGCCATGCCCACATTAAGGCAGCTTTCCTTTGACGCCGCTGTAAGAATCGCGGATCAGGCCCCGGCTTTGGCGCGAGCCGTCATTGATGGATTGACAAGACCGCTCGACGGGAAGGAGTCATACGCGGGCACATGGGAATTCACGCCTGAGCCGCGCTATCTTGCCGAAGGCATATACGAGGAAGTAAGGTACGCGATGGAAGGCGATCTGACAAGGTGTGCGACTTCGCTTGCCGCCGCCCAGTTTACGGACGGATCGCCGGTAGCCCTTCCGACGGAAAAAGCGCTGAAAGAAATGCTCAAGGGAACATCAAAAGGTCCCGGCGCGGTGGTCGGCCCGATACAGCCGAATAACAACATGGCCACGGTTGAACATGTCGCGATTGCGGGAATCATGGCCGGCCTGAAGCCGGAAACCATGCCGCTGCTTCTTGCCCTGACCGAATGTATGGCGAACACGCACGATTTCGGCTCGTCCCTTGGCGGCGCGGATGGATACTTCGCTTTTGGCGCCGTAATAAACGGACTCGCGCTGGATGAAATGAAGATAAACACCGGCGCGCCCGCCGGCGGCGGCCCCGCGCCGCTAACAACGGGCGTGCCGGCAAATACCGGCATCGGCCGCTTCATGAGGCTTATTCAGATCAACATAGGCGGAACCGAACCGGGCATTTTCGAGGCCAAGGGATTGGGAAACCCTTTCAAAACAAGCATCGTGATCGGCGAAGCGAACATGGAAACCGGCTGGCCCGGAATGTCTTCAGTGATCGCAAGGAATCCGTCCGCGGGCGATAATTCAAAATTCGGCCCAAAAGACAGCACGGTTTCGTTATTTGTGCTGTGGGGAGACATGCTTCTCGTTCTCAACAGCCAATATTCCGGAACCGCGCCGGCGGCCGATGTTGAAACGCCGCCCGCCGGTTATAACAAAGAACAGTGGACGGCCTGCCGGACGCATCTGTCGCGGCTGGTGGAAAGGGCTAAAAACCTGAATTGCGCCCAGCAGGGACTTGTCGCGATGATTCGCCCCGCCACGGCCAGGAATCTTGTCAGAGCCGGCGTAACCAGGGAAATGGCAATACGGTGGATTTCGGATTACTGCAACGATACGAATCAAAATGCCAGAACAATGGGGCTCGGTTCCGGCATTTTCGGCGCGGGATACACGGTGCAGGGCGAGAATATGCACGCGGAATGGGACAACAAATCCTGGCTGCCTCCCGTCACCGGCGAGGGAGCGCAGCCCGACGCGATCGTAAAATTCTACCCGAATACAAAGCTAGTCAACATAATTGTCGGGCCGGGACTGACCTATAGCGGACTTGTAATGAACGGCCTGCCGAGATGGACGGCTTCGATCGACGCCTGGAGATAAGCCGCCTAACGGCGGCCAGCGGCAAGTGATCAGTGATCAGAAAAACCGCCGTGAATCATCTTCCGGGTAGCTTCTTGAATGAGTTATAGACAAGGAAGCGCTATCAGGGAAGGGGAAATATGTTTTTTCGTTCATTGCCGATATTTATTTCATTATGCTTGTTCCAGGGAACAATAGCGCGGGCGGGCGAATCTCGCGCAAACATAATGAGAGAACTTATCCGGGTAACGGAAGGATATCAGGTCGCTTTTCCCGAGGAGACATTTGTCAGGCTCCAGGAAATGGTTGAAAAAGGCAATCCGACAGCGATGGGACTTCTCGGAGCCATTTACATTAAAGGTTTGGAAACAGGAGTTGGCGCCAGGAAAAAAGCGCTAGTCGAACCTGATCCCGAAAAAGGCGCGTCTTTGTGCGGGAAAGGCGCTCCAGACGATCCGACGGGATACAGCCAGCTTTGTTACGCGGCGGCTATCATTGAAGGAAAGGGCGTCCCGCAGGATTTAAACGAAGCAAAAGAAATTTATCGCCGGTTGTTGAGACATCCAGATATTCGTTTGATGCCTGAAACCTTAAACCGGATCGGACAGTTGATTAAAGAAATGGACGCCGGAACAACATTAAGTAAAGGATATCTCCGTTATGTTTCG
>JAIRVC010000044.1 GCA_031254095.1 Acidobacteriota bacterium | reverse complement strand
ATTCCAAGGCGCATAAAAACGGCTTTCAGCATGATGGAAATTTTTTCTCTCCGGCCGAGCCGGACGCGTCTCTGAAAAACATCAAAGCCGCTTCCTTCTATGCGGTCAAGGAGGCGGCTGTAAACTTCCATAATGAAAGACGTGAAGCGCATATGCTCCCGCGTTATTATTCGGCCCAGTTGACCAGCTTCAACCCGTTTATCAGTTCAAAATGTTTTAAGTTGTTCGTTACCAGCTTATAGCCGCGAGACACTGATTGCGCCGCGATAAGCAAATCGGCATCCTCAATCGGCCGGCCCAGTGTTTTGCGTTCCGCATAGATGCGGCTTGCTACATCGACATCCTCTATTGTTAAGTAATCCACGTTCAAAGCGCCGCAAAGCCGCTCAAAGGCTTCGAGTTTACTTTTCGCATTTGCAGCGACAAGCCCTCGTTTAACTTCGTAGTAAGCTATAGTCGGTATGACTGACGGGTTGCCCTGAGTCCTCTCCCGCCTCCATCGTTGTGTAACGCCGGTATCGCCGCGCAGAAGATATGAAATTATGTTTGTATCCAACGCATAAATCATAAGTCTGTCTCACGGGTGAACTTAATGCGCTCAAACTCCGGCACTTCCTCGTCACTGGCTTTGATCGCCGCAATAAATTCATCCATTGCCGCAAGCTGGTCTGCCGTCGCATTATCTTGAATCGGCGGTTCGTCAAGAATTGTAACGAAAACCCTGCGCCGGTCGGGTATGCATATTACCCCCTCCGTGGAGCAAAATTGCCCATTTTCAAAATATCCCTCATATGCCTGTATCATTATTTTCTCCTTTCGCAACCATCAGGCAACCTCTGATTTATGCCTTGAGACGTCGCCGTCTCTACTAATTTGACGCTATTTTATCACTGCGGTTTGTCGCATGACCGGGACGTATTTTTTAGGCAACCTCCGAAAACCCCAAACTCTGCGTTACGCTCCTTCGGCAAAACGCTCATTTACGTAAATGTAAACTCCGCTTTTGCCTCAGTCGCAAGCCTTGATTTTGAGGTTTTCGGAGGTTGCCTTTACAATTACCCCATTAAGCGATTCCAAGGCGCATAAAAACGGCTTTCAGCATGATGGAAATTTTTTCTCTCCGGCCGAGCCGGACGCGTCTCTGAAAAACGTCAAAGCCGCTTCCTTCTATGCGGTCAAGGAGGCGGCTGTAAACTTCCATCATAACCCACAGGGAGGGGCGGCTGGCGGAATTTAAAAGCGGCAGGAGTTTTCGGGCTTCGCCGTAATAAAAACGGGCGCGAGCCGCCTCAAAACGCATCAGCGCCAGGAAATTTTCATTAACGACGCCGTTTTTCAAATCTTCTTCCGTATATTTGAACCTGCGCAGATCTTCCAAAGGAACGTATATCCGCCCGCGTTCCGCGTCTTCCCGGATATCGCGCAAAATATTGGTTAGTTGAAAGGCTATGCCGCATAGTTCGGCGAGTTTTTCCGCCTGCTGTTTCGCGTCTTCCCGGAAACCGAATATCCGCAGACAGACCAGGCCGACAGCCGACGCCACGCGAAAGCAATATTCATACAGTTCTTCAAAAGTTTCATAGCGGGCGGCGCGGAGATCCATTTCCGTGCCGTCGATAATCCAGTGAAAATATTGCGCGGGAATGGAATACCGCTGCAAGGTGGCGCGAAAAGCCGGTAAAACGAGCGCGATTCCGGCGTCATCATAAGTTTTAGAATTTTTATAAGCTTCGGAAGCTTCCGCCGTATCGGGCGCATTGCCGGCCGCTTCATCCAGCAGGGCGCGCCAGCGGCGCAATCCTTCGCGCTTGCTTTCAACGGATTCATCGCCGTCTGAAACGTCGTCGCAATAACGCATGAAGGCATAAACCGAGTAAAAAGCAAGGCGCTGTTCTTTGGACAGAACGGCAAACGCGCGTGAAAAATTACTGCCGCTGCGCTTGACGGCGTCAGCGGCGAATTTATATGAAGCTGCCAGGTTATATTTCATAGGCGGCTTTTGAAAATCAGGGGATAATCGCTATTTTCAGGTCGCCGGTGCTGTTGAGCAGCCGTTCCAGCACGCTTCCCAGAGAAGCGAGGTTTTCACGTCCCGTAATCAGGCTTTTGGCGTTAAAACGTCCGCTGTGTATCGCGTCGAGCGCCGCGCGTATGTGTTTTGGCGTGTGATGAAAGCTCGCTCTGACGGTAATCTCTGAATAGTGAATAAGCGTGCTGTCCAGCGGAATCTGCGTACCGGAAGGACAGCCGCCGAATAAATTGATGGTTCCGCCCCGGCGTATCATCTTCATCGCCTGCTGCCAGGTTTCCTTGAGTCCCACGGCTTCAATCACAAAATCCGCGCCGCGGTTCCCGTCGGTCAGATTGCGAACCTGTTCGACGGCGTTAAGGCGCGTGGGATCAAGCACATGGTCGGCGCCCATTAATTTCGCCGCGTTAAGCCGATATGTTTCCTTGTCCAATGCTATAACGCGCGCGCCAAGCGACTTTATCGTCTGGACAAACATAAGCCCTATCGGCCCCGTGCCGATCAGCGCGACAGTGTCGCCTTTTTCGATGCCCGTTTGTTCCACCGCCCGCAGCACACAGGCAAGCGGTTCCACCATCGCCGCTTCCTCAAAATCAACGCCGTCGGGCAGAATAAGGAGATTCCGCCGCACAATCGATTCGGGAATTTTGATAAACTCGGCGTAAGCGCCGTTGATGAATTGCAAATTTTCGCACAAATTTGCCCGGTTTTTCCGGCAGAAGAAACATTCGCCGCAGGGGCCGGAGTTTGCGGTGACAACGCGCATACCGGGCGCGAAACCGTCCACGCCCTCGCCGACTTCTTCCACGACGCCCGACAGTTCATGCCCGAAAACAGACGGGGGCGTAATCATGCGCGCGTGAAACCCCTGGCGATAGGTTTTAAGATCCGTGCCGCAGGTCAGCGCCGCCTTGATCCGCACAAGGACTTCGCCCTTGCCGATGCGGGGAACCGGCATCTGCTCAATACGCACATCGCTTTTTCCGTACAAAACGGCCGCGGCCATAGTCCTTTTTTCGCTGCCTGTCTTTATGAGTTCTTTCATGGCTGTATCACAACCTTTAACGAATTGGCCGAAGGATTCAAAGCAAGATGAATCCCTTCAAGAAGATGTTCCAGACCCAACCTGTGGCTGATAAGGCGTCCCACGTTTACCTTGCCCGAAAAGACCAGTTCCGCCGTTTTATCCTGAAGCTCCACAGAGGCGCTGTAGCTTCCAATGAGCTTCTTTTCCTCCATGCAGATCGCGGCGACGTCCACCGGAATTTTTTCACCCGGAACCGTCTGCGCAAACAGCATAACGCGCCCGCCCCGGCGTATGACGCGCTGGGCGTCGCCGACGGCATCCGGATTGGCCGCCGCGACAATGGCCAGATCGGCGCCGCGCCCGTCGGTCATTTCGGCGATCCGGGCGGCGGCATCGACATTTCGAGGGTTAAAAGCCGCGGCCGCGCCAAGCTCACGGGCGATATCAAGACGGGCGTCAAGAAAATCCAGCCCTATGACGCGCGCTCCTTCAACGGCGGCCGCCTGCGTCAGCATAAGTCCCACCGGTCCCTGCCCGTATATCACGACCGTTTCGCCCGGCTGGAGTTCCGCCGTTTCCAGCGCCCTGACGCAGGTATTGAGCGGTTCCAGAAAACTTGCTTCTTCATACGAAACATTATCAGGAATCAGAACGGTTCCCGATTCGACAATCCAGTCCATGACCCGGATAAATTCGGCGAAACCGCCGCCGGCCGGCTCAAATCCCGCGGTCGTTCCGGTGCGCCGGTAAAATTCGCACTGCGAAAACAGGTTTCTTTCGCAGTAAAAACATTTTTTGCAGGGGATGTGATGATGCGCGACAACCCGGTCGCCGACCTTGAATTTAGCGACGCCCGCGCCGACTTTGGCGACGACTCCGGCCATCTCGTGCCCGAAGACGCGCGGCGGCGGGACAAGCCCGTATTCAATTTTCTTCAGGTCCGTACCGCAGACGCCGCAGGCGTATATGCGCACCAGCATTTCTCCGTCTCCGATTTCCGGGATCGGAATCTTTTCCACGGATATCCGTGACGGCCCCCGATAGACCGCAGCCCGCATCATTCCGCTTTGCAGCTTACGCTGTATTTCTTCCATGCTCATCTTGTTCAATTTAGTTCAATTTATTCAATTATCTATTTATCAAATTTCCGAATTCAATCACGAACAGTTCCGGCCGGTAAAAAGGCCACGCGGTCTCCGTCGGAATCAGGCCGCCACTCATTGATAAAATAATCAACCGCTTCCCGCAGCGCTTCCCTGACCGGCTTCGGATTAAAACCAAGTTCTCCGCGCGCCTTTTCGCTGCTGACATACATTTTATGGCGAGACATGCGCACTCCTTCAAGCGGAATATTTGGTTCGCGCCGCAAAACGGTTCCCGCTATAAAATTTTCCACGCAGCCGGCGAGCCATGCCACAGCCCAGGGGATGCGCACGCGCGGCGGACGCCGATTGCATATCTCCGCCAATGCTTCCAGTATTTCCTTGAGACTCCAATTCTCGCCGCCAAGAATATAACGTTCCCCAACGCGGCCCTTGTATTCAGCCAGAAGGTGTCCCTCGGCGACATCTTCGACTCCCACCAGATTCAGGCCGGTGTCAACGTATGCCGGCAGGCGCCCCCGGAGGAAATCATGAATGATTCGCCCGGTAGGCGTCGGTTTCAGGTCGGCGGAGCCGACGGGCGTGGTCGGATTTACGATAACTACCGGCAGGCCTGAATTTGCGAACTCGAAAGCCACCTGTTCGGCCATAAACTTGGAACGCTTGTAATGCCCTATCATATCGTCAAGTCCAACCGGCGACGCCTCGTCGGCCGGAACGCCGTCATGGCGCATACCGATTGTGCCGACGGAACTCGTGTAAATCACCTTGCTCACCCCGGCTTCGCAGCAGGCCGAAAGCAAATTTCGCGTGCCTTCGACATTGCTGTCATAAATTTCTTTCGGATTTTTCGCCCAAAGCCGGTAATCCGCAGCGACGTGATAAACACGCCCGCATCCTTGAACGCAGCGCAGCATCGAATTCAGGTCTTTAAGATCTCCAACGACAACTTCGCATCCGAACGCTTCGATATTCGATTTGCGGCTCGAACTGCGCGCCAGAATCCTTACCCGATCCCCGCGGCGCAGAAGACAGCGCGCGACATGGCTTCCAATAAAGCCTGTCGCCCCGGTAACCAGTGTTATATCTTCCGCCATAGGATCGCCCGTAAAATAATTAATCACCGCAAAAGCGGTAAATTTTCCATAGCCACGGCACTCAAACGATCGGGTAAGCATATCGCAAAAACTGGCCGTTTCCAATATTCAACATGATTCAACATGCCGCATGGCGCGCGCTCCTTGCCGCGCGCCACCGTGCGGCAGCGCAACAACTAAGATTTGATACCCAAAGACGGCTGTGTTAGCCTATTAAATTTTGTGAGGCATTTCCCTTGGCTGTTAACTATTTTTTGCATAGAGGAGAAGGCGCCGCATGGCCGATGTTTTAACGCATGACCTCATTATTTTTGGGGCGGGATTAGCCGGCCTGCGCGCCGCCATTGAAGCGTCGCGCGTTACACAGGGCAATCTGGACATTGCCCTTATATCCAAAAACCAGTTGATGCGCGCGCATTCGGTCGCCGCGGAAGGCGGCACCGCATCCGTACTCAGGCCGGAAGACGGCGACAGCATTGAATTGCACGCCTGGGATACCGTTTACGGAAGCGACTTTCTGGCTGACCAGGATGTAGTTGATCGTTTTGTCCGCGCCATACCCGGCGAAATAATGCAGCTTGAGCACTGGGGCATCCCATGGACGCGCCGTTCCGACGGACGCATCGCGCAAAGGCCATTTGGCGGCCACAGCTATCCCCGAGCCGTACTGGCGCAGGACAAAACAGGTTTTTTTGAAATGCAGACTCTGTATGACACGCTGAACCGTCACAAGAAAGTCCGGCATTACAACGAGCACTTCATCACATCAATTATCATTGAAAACAACCGTTTCTGCGGATTAACCGCCATCGACATGATCACGGGAAAATTCAAGGTAATTCGCGGCAAGGCCTTGATTATTGCCTCTGGAGGCGCGGGAACGCTCTTCGGTTTTACAACTTATTCCCAGACGGTCACCGGCGACGGCATGGCTCTCGCCTATCGCGCGGGAATCCCCCTCGAAGACATGGAGTTTCTGCAATTCCATCCTACGGGTCTTGTCCCTTCCGGCATTCTTATGACCGAGGCCTGCCGTGGAGAAGGAGGCTACCTGGTCAACAACAAGGGCGAACGGTTCATGCACAAATACGCGCCGTCGAAAGCCGAGCTGGCGCCGCGCGACCTGGTCTCGCGCTCAGAAATGATCGAAATCGAGGAAGGCCGCGGTTTTGAAGGCCCGAACGGCCTTGATTACATTCACCTTGATCTGCGCCATCTGGGCGCTAAAACGATAAACGAGCATCTCCCTCTCATTCGCGAAATCTGCATCGAATTTAACGATCTTGATCCGATCAATGAACCGATTCCCTGCCGTCCGGTGGCGCATTATTCCATGGGCGGTATCGAAACGGACATTGACGGCAAAACCTGCGTTGACGGCATCTGGGCCGCGGGCGAAGCCGGCTGCTCCAGCCTTCACGGCGCCAACCGCCTCGGATCCAACTCAACGGCGGAATGCCTTGTCTGGGGGAAAATTGCGGGCGAAAAAACCGGACATTACTGTAATGAAACCAGATCGGCGGCGGCAGTCCCGGAAGACAGGGCCAACGCGGAGCATAAACGCATTTATGAAGACCTGCTCGGCAAAAACGGCGATGAGGATATTTATGAAATCCGCCGCGAGCTGCGCACGGTCATGGATGAATACGTTGGAGTCTTCCGCACGGGCGAACAGTTGAGCAAGGGGCTCGAAAAAGTGCGATCCCTGCGCGGCCGCTTCGCCAATATCCGTATCGAAGACAAAAATTCCGTCTATAACACCAACCTCTGCCACGCGCTGGAGACGGACAATCTGCTTGACCTGGCCGAAGTCATGGTACTGGGCGCGCTCACACGCGAGGAATCGCGCGGCGGACACGCCCGCCGCGATTTCACAAAGCGCGACGACGAAAAATGGATGAAACACACGCTGGCGTTCCGCACCGACCGGGGGCCCAGGCTGGAATACAAGCCCGTGACCATTACCACATGGAAGCCGGTTGAACGGAAGTACTAGGCCGCCTCGTGGTCAGTTTTTCCACTCTCCCGGGGCGCAGTAAACAATCTCCGGGGCAACTTTGAAATCAAGTTACAGGTAAGCCGTTATGCAGCGAAAACATAAAAATAATCTTGGAATAGCCGGTTGGCTCTTCGGCGGGCGCTACAGCGCGGACCGCTACGTTTACGCGCTCCATCGCGTTACCGGTTTAGGCATTCTGTTTTATTTCCTGATGCACATCTTCGTCACCGGAAGCCGGTTGGGCGGCCCTGAAAAGTGGGAAGGCTGGATGGACTTTTTCTCTCAAAGCCCGTTTTTCCTGATCGGGGAATTCCTCGTTTTCCTTGCGTTTCTGTTCCACGCCATCAACGGCGTCAGGCTTATTTTTGTGGAACTTGGGATAATTATCGGCAAACCGGGACTTCCCACGTATCCTTACAGTTATTCCACCCTGCGGCAGCGGCGCGTGATGCTCTGCACCATGGGGCTTGTCGCGATTCTCGCCTGCATCGCCGGCGCGGATTTCGTTTACCTGATGATGCCGCGATAAGGAAAAATTAGGAGAAAATCATGCGTGAATCAAAATTATGGTTCCTGCACATCATTGCGGCTGCGGCCGTTCTGTTTCTGCTTGGCTCCCACATGGGAATCATGCACATGGGTTCCATACTAAACCACCTGGGTTTTAATTTTTCCCCCCACCCCACAAGTTCCGGGGAGGTATTCGAACGCAGCCGGCAGGTTATTTTCATGGTCGTTTATATCGCCCTGTTGGGAACCGCGCTGTTTCACGGCCTGTACGGCCTGCGCAGCATATTTTATGAGCTGTCCCTTCCGAAAGTTCTGGAAAAGACTATCGGAAGAATTCTTTGCGTTGCCGGCATCGCTCTTTTCCTTTACGGAAGTTATGTCGCCGTGCAGCTTGTACAGAAGCCGCCCTACGGCGGTTAGTGATCAGTGGCCAGTGGTCAGTGATCAGCAGTGAACCATCTTTGGGGTAACTCCTGAAATAATGAAGTTAGCAGGTGAGGGGACATAGTTATCATGAGCGATTTAGAAAAAACAGTAATTTTTGAAGTCCTGCGCTACGATCCCGAAAAAGGCGAAGCGCCGCGTCTTCAGGAATTTACCGTACCCGCGATAAAGGGCATGACCGTACTCGACGGACTGCACTGGATAAAGGAAAACAAGGATCGCACGCTGGCCTGGCGGTCTTCCTGCCGTATGGGTATTTGCGGATCCTGCGGCATGTTTATCAACGGGCTTCCCCGCCTGGCCTGTACAAACCAGATTTCTCACCTGCATTCGGATCGCGTGGTAATCAAGCCTCTGCCCAATTACGATATCATCCGCGACCTGGTGCCGGATATTGAAACCATGTTCGGCAAACATCGCGCCGTTAAGCCGTACCTGATACGCAATGATCAGATTGAACAGAACCATCCCACCGCCGAATATTTCCAGTCCGAGGAAGAGCTGGTTAATTATATTCAGTTCGCTTATTGCATAAAATGCGGATGCTGCCTTTCCGCCTGTCCGACGGCCGCGACATCCAAAAATTATCTCGGCCCGCAGGCGCTGACACAGGGCTGGCGTTATCTGGCGGATTCCCGCGATGAAGGCTACCCGGAACACGCGGATGAAGTTTATTCCAGCCACGGCGTCTATCGCTGTCATTTCGCCGGCGCGTGTTCGCAGGTCTGCCCAAAAGGCGTCGATCCGGGACTAGCCATCCAGTTGGCAAAACAGGACGCTTTCCTCAAAACGATACGTATACGCAAGGCAAAAAAGGCTTCGGCCGTCACGCCTCCGATACAGAACTGGCAACCGAGGGCAAATATCCCCAAGGCGCCCGAACCAACAGTTTAGCGGCCAGCCGTTAGCCGCTATGAAACAGGTGACGGTTTACACCGATGGCGCTTGCAAAAACAATCCCGGCCCCGGAGGATACGGCGTTGTTCTGCAATATGGAGAACACCGGAGAGAGCTTTCCGGCGGCTATCGCCTGACCACCAACAACCGCATGGAAATCCTTGCCGCCATTATCGGCCTTGAGGCGCTGAAAGAACCTTGCCATGTCCGGCTCATCAGCGATTCTCAATATCTCGTCAACGCAATCGAAAAAGGCTGGGCGCGCCGCTGGCGGGCCAACGGATGGATGCGCAACAAAAATGAAAAAGCGGTGAATCCCGACCTCTGGGAAAAACTTCTGGCTTTATGCGAAATCCATAATGTCAGGTTCGAATGGGTGCGCGGCCATGCCGGGCATCCGGAAAACGAACGCTGCGATGAACTGGCAACGTCGGCGGCCGCAAGCCAAAACCTTGCCATAGATGAAATGTACGAACAGCATTAGGGAAATGCAGATTAACCCGGCCGCAAGTCAAAGTAATATGCGAAGATCTTTCTGTAAGTTTCTATTTTGTTTGCTGATTGTTTCAATATTGGCGGCCGTTCCCCCGGCCGGCGCGGAGACGGTTTCCATAACGATTCTCCACACAAACGATACGCACAGCCGCCTCCTGCCTTTCAGTTATCCGGCTTCGGCGCGGGCAAAAAGCGTTTCGGGGCTTGAGGCGCGCGTCAATATCGGCGGGATTGCCCGTCGAGCCGCGCTGATAAAAAAGACGCGCGGCGAGCTTGAGAAAAAAGGAACAACGGTATTGGTCATGGACGCCGGAGATTTTTCGGACGGCACGCCGTTTTCCATTGAATACAGGGGCGAAGCGGATGCCGCGGCCATGAACGCCGCGGGTTATACGCTCGGAACGCCCGGCAACCATGAGTTTAATTATTCACTCGCCCAATTGCGGAAGCTCATCAATCTTTTTAAATTTCCAATAATTTGCGCAAACGCCGTTGATTCCAAAACCGGCGCGCCGCTGACCGAAGAATACAGGATCATTCAGGCCGGGCCGGTTAAAGCCGGCGTTTTCGGTCTTATCACCAGCGCAGCTTCCGGATACCCGGCGGCGCGCGAAGGAATAAGAGTTACCGGAGAACTCGCCGCCGCGCGCCGCATGACGCGAACGCTTGCCGGACAGGCGGATATCGTGATTCTCCTTTCCCACTGCGGCGAAGAAACTGATATTGAAATTGCGGAAAAGGTTCCCGGAATTGCCGCCATCGTTGGAGGACATTCGCATTCACGGCTTCCGCTGGGGAAAATGGTGTGGAACGCCCAAAGCGGCGGCGCGCGGAAAAAGGAAGGAACCATTATTGTGCAGGCGCATCAGTGGGGCGGCGAACTCGGGCGTCTGGATATGGAAATCGAAAAAGACGCCAAAGGCGCGTGGAGCGTCGTCAGGCACAAGGCGTCCCTTATCCTTGTCACTTCGAATATCGCGGAAGACCGGGAAACGGCGAATGTCGTTGAGCGCTACTGGAAGCCGATCGCCGCGAAATACACGCAGGTCATAGGCCGCGCCGCCGCGGATTTCACGGATCGCGGAAACGATCTCCCCGCCTATAATCTTATGGCCGACGCGCTGCGGGAAACGTACAAGGCGGATTTTGCGCTCGAAAACATGGGCGGGGTGCGCGCGCCGCTGCTCGCCGGAGACATTACCGCCGGCGATCTTGTCACGATGGATCCTTTCGATAACACCGTAATAACTTTCAACATCAGCGGCGGACGCCTGCGGAAGATTTTGCAGTCTCAGCGTCCAGCCGTTTCCGGAATAAAATACAGGATTGAAAAAAACGCCGTGACAATGGCTGAAGTCGGCGGCAAGCCTCTGGAAGACGATAAAACATACAGCGGCGTAACCAATTCATATTTCGCCCGGATTATCCTGAATGGAATCAACGCCAAAGACGCCGGACGGCAGCGTCTGGACGTCCTGACCGGATACATACGCCAAAAAGGAACGGTCGCACCGGTTTACGACTCCCGCAGAATCGTAAGGTAAAGGAGCGAATCCGGGCAGTCAGCTTTCCATGCACAATAGTTTGCAGTGACGAAACATCTGGCATCATAAAATTTATGTTCCCTCGAATTTCGTAGTAGAATTTTCCCGTTTTTAGAGGAAGGAAATTTTGAAGAACTTCCGCTTCCTGTAATTCATGTAGGATTCCATTGTGGCAAAAATAGGTTTAATAAGTCTGGGGTGTCCAAAAAATCAGGTTGACAGCGAAGTTATGATCGGCCTGCTTGAAAAGGAAAGTCACGAAATAACGCCGGATGCCGCCGAGGCGGAAGCAATCATCATCAATACTTG
Organism: Acidobacteriota bacterium; assembly: GCA_031254095.1. GTDB lineage: Bacteria > Acidobacteriota > UBA6911 > UBA6911 > UBA6911 > UBA6911. Next base: position 2,174 of record JAIRVC010000044.1, on the reverse strand, counting down.
CAGCTTTATCAACGACGCCAAAGAAGAATCCATCCAGGCGATTCTTGAGGCGGCGCGTATCAAGGAAACAGGAAAATGCCGCAGGCTCATCATCACCGGCTGTCTTCCCGAACGATACGCTTCGGAGATGCGCGCGGAGTTTCCCGAAGCCGATGTCATTCTGGGAGTAAACCAGATCGCTGAAATCGTCCGGGCCGTCAATGGCGAAGCTGTGCCGCCGCCGGATTCATATGGCCGGAACGACGCAAAGCTTTTTCTTTACGACCACAAAACGCCGCGCAGACTTATTGGCCCGAAATATTCCGCCTATATGAAAATAGCCGAAGGCTGCGATCACTCCTGCGCCTTTTGCGTTATTCCCAAAATTCGCGGCCGTTTCCGCAGCCGGAGCATTTCCTCGCTGGAGAAGGAAGCGCGGCGGCTTGCCGCGGACGGCGTAAGGGAAATCACGCTGGTCGCCCAGGATACCACGGGATATGGCGCGGATCTCGGCCTGAAGGACGGCCTTGCCGATCTACTGGAGGTTCTGGATAAAGTAAAAGGCATTGAGTGGATCCGTTTCCTTTATGCCTACCCCGATGTCTTTGGCGATAAATTGATCCGCGTAATAAACGAAAGCGAAAAAATCTGCCGTTATATTGACATGCCCTTGCAGCACGCAAGCGCCGCCGTGCTTAAATCCATGCGGCGGGGCGGCTCGCGCGCGCGGCTTACGCGCATGATTGAACGTATACGCAGAAACATTCCCGGCGTCGCCCTGCGCACCACGTTCATCGTCGGTTTTCCCGGAGAAACCGCAAATGATTTCAAGGACCTCAGGGACTTTTGCCGTGAAATGGAATTTGACCGCATGGGCGTTTTTACCTATTCCGACGAGGAAGACACTCCCGCCTTTGGGCTGCGTCCAAAGGTTTCCGCTCGAACGGCGAAGGCGCGGCGGCGGATTTTAATGGAACAGCAGGCGAAAATCGCCGCGCGGAAAAACCGCGAATTGATCGGGAAGGAATTTAAAATTCTGATTGAAGGGGCGGCGGCGGAAAGCGACCTGCTGCTTCAGGGGCGCCTGGAATCGCAGGCGCCGGAGATCGACGGCGTGTGCCTCATAAACGATTCCGAGGTTGAAGGCATTAAAAGCGGCGATTTTCATACTATCCGGATTGCCAAAGCTATGGGACACGATCTTTTGGGAACAATTGTCGGGTAGGCCGCCGCAAGGCGGCCAGTGACTAGCGGCTAGTGGTCAGCAGGAACGACCGCCCCGGTCGCCCGTTTCTGTAGCATTAGCTATGGGGAAACGCTGATAATTGCATAAAACAGGAACGTATATGTACTCTGATCAAAAATCCAAAGAAATTGGGGTTCCGGTAATCCGCAATCAAAAATCCACGACCATGAATCGAAAATCTCCCTGCCCTCAATGCGGAAAGGAATGTGATGCGGATGGAAATCCGTTCAGGCCGTTCTGCTGCGAACGCTGCAAACTGCTCGACCTCGGAAACTGGATCTCCGGCGGCTACCGCATTCCGGAGACAGAACCGGAAGAATGGGAAGAAAAAACCCTGGATATCTATAAAAATTCATAAGGATTACTGATTGAAATGATAAGCCGTTTCGCGATAATGCTGTCTTCCGTTTTTTATATTGGATTCATTCCCGGCGCGCCGGGAACATACGGGTCGCTTGCCGCCGCCGCGGCGTTATTTTTCATCGGGCAATACGGCAACTGGATTCATCCCGCGGCGCTTTTGGCCGCCGTTGGAATCATAACGCTTCTGGGCATACCGGCGTCCGCCGCCGCCAGTAAAAAGGTGGATGACGAGGATCCGTCCTTTGTCGTAATCGACGAAGTCGCGGGCCAGATGCTGGCGTTTTTCCTTGTTCCGTTCAGCATTGCGAATATCGTTCTCGGTTTCATTGCGTTTCGGGCGTTCGACATTTTGAAGCCGTGGCCTATCCGGAAACTTGAGCCGCTGCCGCACGGTATCGGCATCATGGCGGATGACTTGCTCGCCGGCGTTTACGCCTGTGCCGCGGTACATATTGTTTTAGTGATCGGCGGCCAGTTTTTTAATTTTTGATTACCGATTTTTGATTGAATGATCCCGCGCGTGTTCAGATAATCAAATTTTTTAAATCGAAGATTCGATCGCTCGATGGTCAGTTACAGGAATTTA
>JAIRVC010000399.1 GCA_031254095.1 Acidobacteriota bacterium | reverse complement strand
AACCTCGACTGTAGCCGTGGCCGTATAAGCGCCGATGGGAACGCCAGGAAAAATTTCGCGCAGAACGCGAAGACGTCGATATTCCGGACGAAAATCGTGTCCCCACATGCTTACGCAGTGCGCCTCGTCTATGGCTATGGCCGACACGCCTGAACTTTTAAGGAAATCAAGGAAACCTTCGGACAGCAGGCGCTCCGGCGATACGTAAAGGAGTTTCAATTCGCCCGCGCGCAGGCGCTGCAAAACCACGGTCTTTTCCTGCGCCGACAGCGAGCTGTCAAGACGGCCTGCCGTGACGCCGCACTCCGTGAGCGCGTCGAGCTGATCTTTCATCAGGGAAATCAGAGGGGAAACAACAAGCGTCGGACGCGGCAGCGCGAGAGCCGGCGCCTGAAAACAGAGCGACTTTCCGCCGCCCGTGGGAAGCACGACAATGGCGTCGCGTCCAAGAAGGACGCATTCCATCGCTTCTTTCTGAAGGGGCCGAAAACCGGAATAGCCCCAATATTTTTTCAGAATTTCTTCAATGCTCTGCATCGGGTTTTCTCCGCAAGCTGGAACCTCTAAAAACTCCAAAATCAAGGCTTGCGGCTGAGACAAAAGCGGAGTTTACATTTGAGGTAAGCATTTTGGATCGGCCGCGTAACGCAGAGTTTGGGGTTTTTAGAGGTTCCATAGCCGCCAATTTTTATCTCAACACTTTTTCCCCGATACGAAAGACGATGCCGAAAGAAAGATTTACGTTTTTCGTCAACCGTTCCATCTGGCGCGCCAGATAATAGTCCGCCTGAATGACGCGAACGGCGAATTTTTCGCTGACGTTAATGTCAACGCCTCCGCCAATGGCGACGCCGGGGCCGAATTTGTCGCCCGTCTCGCTTCGTTTTTCGCCGGCAATCGTAAAATCACCGTTCAGCCGCCAGTAGTCCAAACCCGCCAGCGCATGAAAAAACGCGGTGCCCCGCTCTTTCCTGAACGAAATCCTTGGGCCGGCCATCGCGGATACGTTTTTGATTCCAATAACAAACGGCGTCTGAACGAGCGTCTGTGTTTCCGGCGATACGAATTCAAAAGTTCCTTCAATAATATTGCCCTGGTTGTATCTGATGTCCGTCACGATGCTGAAATATTCGTTTATATTGAAAGCAACGGAGCCGGTTCCGCCGCGTTTCAGAAAAAAAGATGTGCTGCCGGCTTTCCATCCTCCGCCCCCGTCATAAAGCCCTTCCTGAAAAGTCAGGAAGTTCTCGTTTGACGCGCCCATTTTAAACAGGGAATATCCGCCGAAAATCTCGGTTTCGGGTATCTCCTCCTGTGCCGCCGCCGCGCCGGCGGCGAACAACGCAATCAGCGCCATCGCAAACAGTATCTTTTTCATGACGTTATTTTTTCCTCAAATGACCGTTCCGTTGCCTATACACGCAGCTTTCGGGATGACAACGATTCCGTCGCGAATGAAATAATTATCTCCGTCTTTTTCCCGCATATTATGAGAATTAACAATTGATACGTTGTCGCCGATGCGAACGTTTTTATCGACAATGGCGTTTTTGATAGTGCAATTGCTGCCGATGCCGACGTTCGGCCGCCCCATGGAAGCGTTTGCTCTATCTGCTCAAGAGTTTCATAATAATCGGCGCCCATAATCATGGAATGCTGAACAGTTGTGCCGCTTCCAATGCGGGCTCGCACGCCTATTATGGAACGCTCAATGCTTGCTCCGCTAAGAATGCCGCCCTCGGCTATTATTGACCGCCGGACGATACAGTCGTTCAGCTTCGCGGGCGGAAGATTGCGCCGGTGCGTGTAAACAGGCATATGCGCGTCGTAAAAATCGAACTGCGGCACGGCGTCCGTCAGCGCGAGGTTTGCTTCGTAAAAAGAACGGATGGTTCCTATATCTTCCCAGTAACCGTCAAACTGCCAGGCGAAAACTTTGTGCCGCCCGACCGCGTGGGGAATTATATCTTTTCCAAAATCCGCCGCGTCAGATTCAGTCAAAACGTCAAACAGGAGATCCTTGCGAAAGACATAAATCCCCATGCTTCCCATAAAATTTCGCCCGTCGTCACGATTCAGGGAATCCCAGCCCGCCAGTTCTTCGGGCCGCGGCTTTTCAAGGAACGAGGACACCCGCTTGTTGTTTTCCAGCTTCATAATGCCCATTCGAGGCGCGGTTTGCGCATCGACCGGAATCGCCGCGACGGTGATATCCGCGTCATTTTGCTCGTGAAAACCGACGATTTGCCGCAAATCCATTTGATACAACTGATCGCCCGAAAGGATAACGGCGTATTTCACGTTGTCATGAGGCGCAAGGTGTTTTACGCTCTTGCGCACCGCGTCGGCGGTTCCCTGAAACCATGTTGTGTTGTCGTACGTCTGCTCGGCGGCAAGGATATCGACAAAGCCGCCCCCGAACATGTCAAACTTGTATGCCTGCATGATATGTCTGTTCAGCGACGCCGAATTGAACTGCGTAAGAACGAAAACGCGATGAATGCCGGAATTGAGACAGTTGTTTATGGGAATATCGATCAGCCGGTATTTTCCTCCCAGGGGAACCGCCGGTTTGCTGCGCATTTTTGTAAGCGGATACAGACGCTGTCCCTGCCCGCCGCCCAGAATTATTCCAATGACATCCTGCATACGCGCCCTCCGCTGCGGCCAACAAACGAAGAAAACCACTAATGAAACACTGATCAATTAATCAGCGTCAAAGCCTTCCACTTCCTCAAAAAAGCAGGATCGCGAGCCCGTATGACAGGCGGGGCCTTTCGGCTCGACAAGGATGACAAGGGCGTCAAGATCGCAGTCGGCCATAACCCTGACGACTTTCTGCGTATTGCCCGATGTTTCCCCCTTATGCCACAAGCATTGCCGGCTCCGGCTGTAAAACACCGTTTCCATTAATTCCTGTTTTTTATTAAGGCACTCGCGGCTGACGTCAGCGACAGTCAGCACTTCTCCTGAAGCCGCGTCCTGCACTACCGCCGGAATAAGCCCG
>JAIRVC010000381.1 GCA_031254095.1 Acidobacteriota bacterium | reverse complement strand
TGTGTTCCATGATAATGAATAATTATACACGCTAAAACAGTGTGCTGACAGTCTCTAACCTCGGCGTATTTAGATAGGGGTGACAGGGCGGTCGCCCCTGCTGACCGCTGACTACTGGCCGCCTTGCGGCGGCCCGATCGCTTCTTCAAGGCGTTGGCCGGTTAATGTCTGATAATCCGACGGAGTGTCAATGTCGATAAATGCGGCGGATTCATCGGACGGCAGAAAACAGGTTTCCGATTCGTAGCGCGAGATTATCCCTTTCGCTCCTTTTCCCATCGGCGCGTCCATAAATTCATGGAACAGGGTTCGGTGGAAAATCGCCGGATGTCCGCGTTTGCCGTTGCGGAACGGAACGGCAATGCGGCAGTCTTTTGCGACAAAAAGCTCCGTGAGACGGCGCGTCAGTTCCACCGATACGGCGGGCTGATCCACAGGCCAAAGCATGGCCGCTTCAAATTTTTCCGGAAACCCGGAAACGCCAAGTTGAATGGATGACAGTTGTCCTCTGTCCGGATCGGGGTTCACATGGATATCCACGGGATAATCGCCGATACGCGCTTCAACGAGCGCCGCGTCCCTGCCGAGAATCAACCGTGGACGCGCAAGCCCGGCCTCGCGCAAAACCCGCAGAATCCGCGTCAGAAAAACTTCCTCTCCCAGCGGCAAAAGCGCCTTGGGATACCCCATCCGTTTCGAATTACCCGCCGCCAGTATGACGGGAATGATTGATTCCGCTGATTTCATCATTTTTTAAAGATATAGCATGTCGCGTTTAAAGTACAGAAGTCGGGAAACGCAGAATCACGAATGAGAAGTTGCGTTTCCATACATGGTATTCCTTGCGTCCTTTGCGCCTGTTTTGCGCTATTTGCGGTGAATTTTTTACCTTAAATTTTTTAACCGCAAAGAACGCAAAGCAGGCGCAAAGGACGCAAACCAGCGTAAACATGGAAACGCGGTTTCATCAACTCCTGGATTATTCGGGCATACGTTTCATATGAACCGCTACACCTTGAACTGAGCGACGGTATGCCTCAACTCATCGGCAATTTTTGACAGATCGCCCGCGCTTTGGCTGACCTGGGCCGCTCCCTGCGCGCTGTCTCTGGCCACCTGGATCATATCGGAAACACTGGTGCTGACGTGGACCGCGCCTTTGGCCGCTTCGCCCGCGTTGCGGCTGACGTCGCCCGCCCCTTTGGCCACTTCGCCAATGGAGCCCGCAACCCGTTTCGCTCCAGTGTTTGCCTGCGCGATATTGCTCGCTATCTCGTTGCTTGCCTTTGTTTGCTGATCAACATGACCGGATATGGATTCAACCGACTTGTTGATCTTTATTATTATTTCTGAAACATCGCGAATAACGTTGACCGCGTTATTCGTACCGCTTTGAATGCCCTCTATGCGGCGGGCTATATCGTCCGCGCTCTGCGCGCTCTGGTTCGCAAGCGCCTTTATCTCGCCCGCGACAACGGCAAAACCCTTGCCGGCCTCTCCCGCGCTCGCCGCCTCAATAGTCGCGTTTAACGCCAGCAGGTTGGTCTTGTCCGCGATTTTCTTGATAATTTCAGTAACGTGCCCGATTTCCATTGCGGAAACACCCAGCTTGCTCATTGCGCTTGTGGCGTCCGCCGCCTTGCCGGTCGCTTCGGTTACTACCTTGCGGACATCATTCGTATTTTCCGCGATCTCGTTTATACTTACGCTCATTTCGTTCATGGAACTTGCGATGGTGCTCATGTTTACGCTCATTTGCTCCGCCGCTCCCGCGACTTCGCTTGCGTTGACGCTTGCCTCCTCCGCTCCGCTCGCCATGGCGTTTATGTTGACCGCCATTTGTTCCGCCGTGCTGGCGACGGTGTTGCTTTGAGCGGCTGTTTCTTCTGAACCGCTCGCCAATTGCCTGCTCACAACGGAAAGTTCCTCGCTGGCGCCGGCCAGCGTGTCGGAATTTACGTGCAGGTTTTTCATAATGCCCTGCAGTTTCGAGGACAGGTTATCGACAGCCCCGGCAAGTATTCCCAATTCATCCCCGCGTTTCAGATTTGCGCGCGAAGTCATATCGCCTTCCGATATTTTATTTATAACGCCAACAAGAACTTTTAGAGGGCGCGTTATGGAAGCGACAAGATAAAATCCAAGAGTGGCGGCAATAAGCGCGGCCGTTATCAGAATGGCGACAGAATTCCTTATGGTGCGATCAACAAATTCCTCATTGTTTTTTGAAAGTTCGCCGATGGCGCCGATTTCCAGTTCTATAACTTCGCCGCCGGTTTTCATAAATTTTCCCGCCAGCTCATTTACCTTATCCGGCAGTACATTGCTTCCGCCCCTGTCGATGGCCTCCGCGTAGATTTTTACCTCTTTCACGTATTCGTCTATAAGCGACTGCAATTCCAGCAAATGCAACCGCTCATCTTCTTTAAACGCCATTTGAATCTGCTGATTTATGACGTCATTCAAAACAGAATGGGACGCCTCGATATTCTTCAGGGCGGCGTCCCGTTCGTTCTTGTTTTTGGTTATCTGGATTTCACGCGCCTGTATCCGCAATTCCTGCGCCTGTTCCGCGGTCTCTACCAGCAGACCTAAAGGAATCGCTCCCTTTTCATATAGTAAGATGCTGTGTTCATCCACGGTTTTTAAACCGTTGGTCAGATATAATCCCGTAATTATCATCATGAAGACAATAATCAGAAATGTTGCCATCAACTTAACGCCTATTTTGATATTATTCATGATTTTTTAACTCCCATAAATTCAAAGTTTTCCCCGGATGCAATGGTTCTGGGTAAACTGTAATCCTTCGCGTAACTCGAAGGTCAATAGGCGAATTGAAAATTTTTTGCGGATTTTTTGGATGTTTAGATGTTTAAGGAAACGCTGATTATGGCCACATTTTTCCAACGCCACGGTAAACGAGAGGTGGTTAATGAAAACTGGACAGTGGTATAAGTGTTAATCTTTCTTTTTTACATGAGGAAGAAACGGGAAAAAGGCAGAGGCGGAACCACGGTTCATTATTCAATGCGAAGGTGGCGCTGACAGCACTGAGAGAAGACAAAACGCGCTCTGAGTTGTCAGTTCATTTTGACGCACATCCTAATCAGATAGCGGATTGGAAGCGACAGTTGCAGAACGGTGTCATATATTAATGAAACGATGCACCAATCAGCGTTTCCATATCCAAAGGGAACCTCTAAAAATTCATTTCCCGGCGGTGATTATATCAAGAACGGCCGCCCGGCCGCCCCTGACGGCGTCAAGGCAGCGCTGCAGAGCACCGGGCAGCGCGCCGGGTTCCATCACATTTTCTCCGTAAGCGCCGACGGCTTTAGCTATCATGGCAAAATCGGGCGACGGCGAAAGGTCAGAACCGTTAAATCCGGCTTTGCCCGCGTAACTCTCCGATCCGCCATAGGCGTCAAGATTTACCTGCACCGCGCCATACCTGTTGTTGTTGTTGACAATATAGAGAATTGGCGCGCCGTATTTCAGCGACGTCCAGAGCGCCGCTTCGGGGTTGGCGAAAATCGTCGAGCCATCACCGCCGCTTGCGATAACCATCTTATCAGGCGCGGCCATCTTGATTCCTATGCCGCGCGGCCAGGAGTTGCCGAGGTTTGCCGCGTACTGAGCGAAAACATGACCGGGCGGCGTCCGGTCCCCCTGACCGATTGGAGAGATATCCCACAGCAGTACCGTATTTTCGTCTGAAATCCGGTTCACGCATTCTTTGATCCAGACGGGAGAGATCGTCCGGGCCGTCCGGGCCTTTTCGATTTCGCCCCGCAGCGTTTCGTCGGCGTCTTTCCTTGCCTCGTAAAGAGCCTTGCGGCGTTCTTCAAAAACGCTTTTTCTACCGGCGGTGATAAATTCATCCGTCATATCAAGGAGAACCGGGAGCGCCTTGGACGAATCGCAGGCGATCGGAATGTGAACGGGATAGCCCCAGAGCGGCTGTTTCAGGCGCATAGGATCGGAATCCATTGAAATAATCGTCGCGGTTTTCGGCGGATCGGCATGAATCCAGGGTACGTCGTGATCAATAATCAGCACGATGTCCCGATTTTGAAGATCGGCTTTGTCAACGCGCGCCCAATGCCGTTTGGGAAAATTCATGAAGACATCCGTAGACAAAACCGGAATCGCCAGTTTCTCCGCCAGCTTTACGAGGACAGCCACCGCTTCGGGGTGACGTCCCATGCTCTTGACGATAATGATCGGGTTTTGCGCTTCCGCCAGTTTTTTCGCGGCTTCACGCAACGCCGCCGAATCGCCCTGCGGCGAAACCGCCGGTTTGAACGCGTCAGGATCGCATATCGCCAGGCCGTCCGGGATTTTCGCCGCAGCGACTTCGCGCGGCAGCGTCAGGTATACGGGGCCGCAGGGTTCGCTGGCGGCGATGCGGAACGCGCTTTGGATAATCAGCGAAGCGTTCTCAATGGTTTTGATTCCGTAATCCCACTTTGTGTATTGCCGGACTATCGCGGCCTGGTCATATACTTCCTGCTGCCAGTGAACGGAGATTGAGCGCGCGCCGGGCAGTTCATTTTTCGTGGTCCATGGCGTGCGCCCGGCTATTACGACTATGCCCGCGTTGGCGTGCCACGCTTCCGGCCACGCGCCTCCGGCGTTAATCGTGCCGCAATCGACGTGAAGCAGCGTTACCTGCGGTTTTCCCGTCCACTGAAAATATCCCATATTCATGTACACCGCGTCCGATTCGTGCAGGACAGTAATAAGATCGGGACAGGGTTTGCCGAGAGCCTTAAATTTCGCCACGGATTCCATGAAATAAAAATTGTCCGTTCCGCCGCAGAAGAAAATTTTCTTTACGTCATTGGCGGCCAGCGACTGCAATATCAGCTCGTGGCCTTCATAGCAGTCCGCGGCTGTAATAATATCCTGCCGCCTGGTTTCATTATCGCAGCTCACGCCAACCTCCAATCCGCACCGCTTCATTACAGATATACATTAATAAATCCTTCCTTGCGAATCTCGCCCGTAACTTCATTTCAAAGTTACCTATAAATGGTGTTTCGCAGCGGATTTTTTCTGACAACTGATTACTGACCACTAACCGCCGTGAGGCGGCCAACAGCTGTCATCTTACTATGAAAATCTCAACTCGGAGAAAAAATTATAATTAAAAGGTAAGTGTAAAACCCCTTTGGGCCGCGCCATTTCAGGACTTGGATTTTATATTTATCCACAAACACAGGGTTTTATCCTGTGCTATTGATTACGGGCTTTCAGCTCTGAAACACGCATAAATAAAGGCTGAAAGCCTTTGATCAATAGCGTAGGGCGAAGCCCT
>JAIRVC010000205.1 GCA_031254095.1 Acidobacteriota bacterium | reverse complement strand
CAGGCTTGGGCGCGGAACTTCCGGCATCGTGCTATTCGCCCGCAGACGGGAAGCGTTTGCAGAGGTATCGCAGGCATGGAGTCGCGGCGAGGTTTTAAAAAGCTACAGAACTCTGGCCTCTGGCGTACCGGCCGCGGATGAATTAGACATAGACGTTCCGATAGGACGGGTTCCGCATCCTTTGCTGAAAACAATTCACGCGGCGGTTTCCAAAAACGACGGATCGGGAAAACCGGCGCGCAGTCATGTCCGCGTGCTTGAGCGGCGGGACGGTTGCGCGCTTATGGATGTAAGAATCTTTACCGGCCGGCCGCACCAGATACGCATCCATCTGGCGGCGGCGGGACATCCCCTGGTCGGCGATACTCTGTATGGCGAAGGCGGCATTCCACGGGCAGGCTGCCAGGCTTTGCCGGGGGATGCCGGTTATTATCTGCACAACGCGCTTCTAGGGTTTTCCCATCCCATAACGAAAGAATGGATTGAAATTACATGTTTTCCGCCGCCGATTTTGCGAACCGGCCGTTCAGGCGTTTCAACCTGATCATGGGCAGGTCCGCTCGCATTTTGTAGAACGCGCCGGCGTTAATATGTCCACGCCTGTTTTGCGTCCTTTGCGGTTAAAAAATTCACCGCAAGGAGCGCAAAGCAGGCGCAAAGGGCGCAAAGAATATCATGAGCGAACGGCAGGCTATTCCTCTCGCCGCTGATTTGATCTATCCTTGGTTACTTATTTATCCGGGTTTGCCGCGGCCGCCGGCGGGAGAATGAAGTGAAAAAGTCGTTATACAGCAGGGATTTCGTTCTGGCTTCATGCGCCTACTTTTTTGTTTTTCTGAGCATCGCGGTTTTCTATCTTTTTCCGCTTTATCTTGATCAGTTCGAGCCTTCAAAGAGCCGCGTGGGGCTGATCATGGGCATTCACAGCGTCACGGCGATTCTGGTGCGGCCGTTTTTCGGACGCCTGCTGGACAGGCAGGGCGGCCGTAAAGTTGCCATGGCGGGGATGCTTATCATCATGCTGTCCATTCCGGGTTTCTTTCTGGTTGAAAGCGCCGGGTGGCTGGCTCTGGTTTTGCGCGCCATAAACGGCATAGGTTGGGGAGTTGGAACGACGGCGCTTATGACCATCTGTTCGGAGTTGTCGCCGCCGGAAAAGATGGCGCACTCGCTGGGGATTATCGGCGCGGCCGGTATTGTCGCCGGAGCGGCGGGGCCGATGCTGGCGGAGGAAGTTTTTCGCCGGTACGATTTTCACGCGGTCTTCATCGTTGGAATCGTAACAGCCGCGGCTTCGCTGGCCTGCGTGTTCGCCATCAGGGAAAAGCCGCGCAATCCAAGCGCGCGCAACGCGGCTTCCTTTGCGGGCCTCCGGCGGTATTCCTTACCGGTTCTGGCGATCATTGCCGTAATGCCGGCGGCGCACGGCGCGGCGCGCGGCGCTGTGCTGAATTTCATCGCGCTTTTCGGGACAAGCGCCGGCTTTACCCGTATCGCCCCGTTTTTCCTGGTGTTTTCCATCGCGGCAATTCTTACGCGCGTCGGCGTCGGCGACATTTCCGACCGTTACGGGCGGAAAAAAATCATATTTCCTTCGGCGGTCATGATCGGCCTGAATCTCTTCTGGATTGCGGGACTGAATTCCTACGCCAGTTTTCTGGCAACCGGATTTATCGCGGGGCTCGGCCAGGGGCTGATCTTTCCCGCGCTCAGCACCTACGTCATCGACTTTCTGGGACGCGAAAACAAAGGTTTGGCGTTGGGAATTTACCTGTCGCTGTTTGACCTGGGAATGGGACTTGGTTCGCCGCTGTGGGGCTGGGTGTCGGATGTCGCGGGGTACCGGCCGATGTACGTAATAGCCGGAAGCCTGATTGTTGCGCTGACGATAATATTCACACTCAAGGCGCCGGGCGCGGTGAACTCTGGCCGCCTGACGACGGCCAGTGGTTAGTGGTCAGCAAATGGCAAATTTGTTTTCCCTTGTATTTTGCAATTACCTCTACGGTATTTTCGCGGATTGGGCATGAAATTTACGGACTGAGGCGGCATCCGGGCAGTTTGCCAGCAGGTCGCGGACAGTCTTTTTTTCTACAGGGTGCCGCAATTCCGGGGCTATCTCGCCGAGCGGCTCAAGGACGAACCGCCGTTCCGTCATGCGCGGATGAGGAATAATCAAATCGGGCTCGCTTATTATCCGATCGCCGTAAAAAAGGATATCAAGGTCAAGCGTGCGCGGCGCGTTGGGGAAAGTCCGCACGCGGCCGCCGCCGCGTTCGATTTCATTACACCACGCCAGCAGTTCACGCGGCGTCAGCGCCGTTTCCAGCTCAAACACCTGATTCAGAAACCAGGGTTGATCGGCGTACCCTACCGGTTCGGTTTCAAAAAAAGACGATGCCTGTATGAGTTTTCCCCGCTCTCCGAGGCGGCGCGCGCCAAAATTAAGATTCGCTTCGCGGTCGCCGATATTTGATCCAGCCGAAATATAAGCAATATTCATAACGTGTTTCCTCAGATTCGTTACCCGCGCCCGGCGCTAGGCCTTTATTATAATAGTATTTTATTGTATGTATTGAACCGAAAAGACTGCCGCTGATTCTTTCTGCAAAAGTCACGGTATAAATTTTAATGATAATAAGAGAGATAACCGCGAATGATTGATAATAAAAAAGAGCAGGAACGCGCCGAGCTTCACCGCACGATATGGAATATTGCCAACGACCTTCGCGGGAGCGTGGACGGCTGGGACTTCAAGCAGTACGTTCTCGGTATGCTGTTTTACCGTTACATATCAGAAAATTTAACCGCTTATATAAATGAAGGAGAACACGCCGCAGGGGATACGGCGTTTAATTATGCCGCGCTCTCTGATAGTGAAGCTGAGCAAGCCAGAGATGACCTTGTTAAGACAAAAGGCTTTTTTATTTTTCCAAGCGAGTTGTTTGAGAACGTGAGAAAAAGCGCCGCCGATGACGAAAACCTGAACGAAGCACTTGAAAGCATCTTTAAGGATATAGAATCCTCCGCGCAGGGAACAGACAGCGAAGCCAATTTCAAAGGTCTCTTTGACGATATAGACGTTAACAGTAACAAGCTCGGCGGAACCGTTGCGCAGCGCAACATAAGGCTTGTAAAACTGATGAACGGCATCGCGGGGATGAAGCTCGGCGATTATAAGGACAACACAATTGACGCTTTTGGCGACGCTTACGAATTTTTAATGGGTATGTACGCGAGCAACGCAGGGAAAAGCGGCGGCGAATACTACACGCCGCAGGAAGTTTCCGAACTGCTGACCCGGATTGCCCTTGTGGGCAAAACCGAAGTAAACAAAGTGTACGACCCTGCCTGCGGAAGCGGCTCGCTGCTCCTTAATTTCGCTAAAATCCTCGGCAAAGAAAACGTGCGGCAGGGCTTCTTCGGACAGGAAATAAACATCGCGACCTACAACCTTTGCCGTATTAATATGTTTTTACATGACGTGGATTTTGATAAATTCGATATAGGGCACGGCGACACATTAACCGACCCGCTCCATTGGGATGATGAGCCTTTTGAAGCCATCGTTTCAAATCCGCCGTATTCCATCAAGTGGGCAGGTGACGATAACCCTCTGCTTATAAATGACCCGCGCGTCTCTCCCGCCGGGGTACTCGCGCCCAAGTCAAAAGCCGACCTCGCATTTATCATGCACAGTCTGTCATGGCTTGCGACAAGCGGAACAGCGGCGATTGTCTGTTTCCCCGGCGTGTTTTATCGGAGCGGCGCGGAACAGAAAATACGTAAATATCTCATAGACAATAATTTTATCGACTGCGTAATCCAGCTGCCCGACAACTTGTTTTTTGGCACA
>JAIRVC010000079.1 GCA_031254095.1 Acidobacteriota bacterium | reverse complement strand
AAAAAACGAGATCAGAATAAGCAAAACCAGACACGCCCTGGTCAGGATCGACAGCAACTCGGCATCATTTCTGTATTCGGCAATAGCTCTGGTTATATTCTCCTGTATCTGTGGTGATTGCGCCGGCCACGCCTGCCGGGCAAAGCCGGCGGATATAAATCCCGCCAGGAGCGGAAAAGTAAAACACAACCGCGAGACACCCCTGTTTTGGTTTCTTATGTTCATTCGCGAATTATACCCGGATACTTTTACGTATGCCTGTTATTTTGGGCGACCGCCCAAAGTAAGCGCCGGGGAGACTCTGGAATGAACCAATCGCCCGGCGGCGGCATCTATTTTTCGGATTTAAAATTTTATTGGAACGCCTGAACAGGATTTGAAGTATAAACATAAACTGGTTAATAAGCCGCCTCACGGCGGCCAGTGGTCAGTGATCAGTGGTCAGAAAAAATTCGCCGTGAACCATCGTTGGAGGTAACTTCTGAATGAAGTTATGGGCAAGTGTTTCCCTGGCGGTTTCCGGCGTATGCCCGGCGTTTCCTAAATTTTGACTGGCGGCGTGGTTGCCTGCTATTATATTTAGTTATCGGCAGGCTTACATTGAACCGTTCGGCGGAATATACGGCGGCCTGTAATGATCTGAATATGGATGACGGGAATGAAGGAAGAAGGCGAAGATAAATCTCTGATCGGATATTCCGGCCAAAAACCACAGGAACCGCTTTTCCAATATGTATTGGAGGACAGGCCTCCCGTTTGGAAAACACTTGCCTCCGGCGCATTCTGGAAACAGCTTTTTATCTCTCTATTTACCAGTTTTGGCGGCCTGAATTTTATACCTTCTGTTTTTGCCGACGCTGAAGAACTTGAGGCTCTGCGCGCCGGCGGGCGCACCCGAAAAATGGAAGCGGGCGTTGTTTCAATTTTTCTGCACGCCGCTTTTTTTCTGGCGATTTTCTTTATAGCCAGAGGGATATCATCGGTGCCGGCTATTGATCCGGACGAAGTCGTATTTGTGAATACTCCGATTTTTCTTCCCTTTGACATAGAGGGCGATGGACAGGAAGGCGGCGGCGGCGGTGGCGGCGGAAAAAATCAGCCCGAACCGCCGGCCACCGGAGAATTGCCTGAAACCACGCCGGTACAAATGATTGCGCCCGATCCGACGAATCCGCAGCCGCTTATGGCGGCGGACGATTTACTTGCGCAGGTTCCGAGCGTTGAGATGCCTATTCAGCTTCCCCGAAATCTGTCTCTGCCTATAGGCGATATTACCGGGCCGCCGAATTATTCCACGTCTTACGGCCCCGGAAGCGGCGGCGGCATCGGCACCGGCCGCGGGACGGGCATAGGTTCGGGCACAGGCGCGGGCGTAGGCCCCGGAAGCGGCGGCGGCATGGGCGGCGGTTCCGGAGGGGGCATTGGCACGGGCGTAGGTAAAGGAGTAACGGGCAGTATCCGGCAGCCAGAAGTGCTGGTAGAAGTCAAACCGGAGTACACGGAAGAGGGGCGAAAGGCGAAGGCAGAAGGAATTGTTATCCTTAGCGCAACAATACGCAAGGATGGCACCGTCGATAATGTCAAGATCGTACGTGGACTTGGATACGGTCTGGATGAATCCGCCGTTCGTACTGTCTCTACCCGATGGCGCTTCAGGCCGGCGACGCGCAACGGCGTAGCGATAGATTACCCTGCCAATATTGAAGTGAACTTTGCTCTTTGGTAGAGAACACATTAGGGAACACGTAAAACATGGGAATGAACGTACGCAATAAAAAGGGAGTCCATTCAAACATCAATATCACGCCCTACATTGATATTCTGCTGGTATTGCTGATCATTTTTATGGTCGCCGCTCCCTTGAAACAATACGATCATCCCGTCAGGGTTCCCCAGCCGGCGGCGTCCGCTCCGCCGCAAAACGTCAAGTCCGATTCCATTATCGTGGAAATGGATCTGGATCGCACGGTTCGTCTTAACCAGAAAATCGTTACGCTTCAGGAACTCGAAAGCACCCTGGGCGAGGTCTTTCAGTATCGGGCTGTTAAAAATCTGTTTATCCGCGGCGATCGCGCGCTTCCTTACGGCGATATATTCGTGTTGATGGATATCGCCAAACGTTCAGGCGCTACCGACATAGCGCTTCTTGAAAAATCAACGGTTGCTTCTAAATAATTTGGAGAACGGCATATGCGTTTTCGTTCCGTACTGTTTCTGGTTGTTTTAGCTGTTTTACTGAGCGCCGCGACGGCGTCCGCGCAAAAAAGAGTATTTACCACTGTTGATCCCAACGCGGACGCGTTCAGCGATACGATTGACATTTTCGATCCGAAGACCGGAGCGATGACCAGGGTCGAAGATGCATTGACCGCCGGCCGTGAGCGCCCGGCCGTCCTGCAGTTGACCCCCGGCAGAGTGCTGATCGCGGGCGGCGTCAATAACCGTTATCTGAACAATGCGGAGATATATAACCATGAGGACAGTTCCGTTAAGCAGACCGGAGACTTGCTGGCGATACGGGGCGGCATGTCGTCCATTTTAGCGCCGGGAAGCGTGGCGCTTATTATCGGAGGTTATAACGGCAACTATATTCAGTCGGTGGAACAGTACGATTCCGTGTCTGAAAAATTTATCATGGTTTCAGGCGGGATGACTACGCCGCGCCAGCTTGCCACGGCCACTCTGCTCAGCGATAGGACCATATTTATTGCGGGCGGATTTAACGGAACGTTTCTGAATTACGCCGAAATTTACGATCCGTCAAACAGAACTTTTTGGGCGCCGTATGAAACAATGAAGCAATCCCGCGTAGGCCACATAGCCGCGCTTATTTCAGACAAAAGAATTTTGCTGGCCGGCGGATGCAACAATTCCAAGGACGACGAAATGGTCTGCGATACTTTTCTTGATTCCGCGGAAATTTACGACGTCTCGGAGGAGAAATTTACTTTAACCGGAAAAATGACCACGGCGCGCAAGGATCACACGGCGAATGTTCTTGGCGACGGACGGGTTCTGATCGTCGGCGGCACGAGCGGCGTGGGCGCGTTGAAAACCGCGGAAATTTATAATCCGGAAACGGGCGTTTTTGCGCAGACCGGAAGCATGACGACGCCGCGCGTCAACCATACCGCGACGTTTGTCAATGGCTTGGTGGTCATTGCCGGCGGGGAAGACGCCGATGGAAATATTTTGAACAGCGTTGAAATTTACGACCCCGCGACCGGGACATTTACCCTTTCAACGCCAATGTCGGACTACCGGACGCTGCATTCGGCGGTTGTTGTTAATGACGGCGCGGGCGATAAGGTTTTGTTTGTCGCCGGGATCAAAGAACACAAACTTGTTTTTGATACGAACCATCAGGTTCTCGGAGACAATATAGCTGGCAATATTTATTTTCATGCCACGCCGGAACCGGATTCAAAAACTACCGGGTTTGTCGCCTACACTGGTTCGGGAACGGTTCTCGCGTTTAATCCGGAGGCAGAAAAAGGAGGGGATTTAAAGCGGATCGTCACGGGAGGTCGGCCCATTCATATCACTCCGATTCTGATTGATCCGGCAACAAATCTCCCCCGGCGTCTTGCCGTAGTTTCAGCGTTGGACAATAAGATTTTTATTATCGATCCGGCGCTTTCCGAGTTGGCCGGTACATACGAATTTCCAAACGCCGTTTTCGGTTTCGGCAGCCGGATTGAGCTGTCTCCGGACGGACAGACCGGATACATCTCCTCTTCGGGAACGGGCGAAGTTATTAAATTTAACGTTGCTACCGGGCAGGAATCAGGACGGCTCTCAGGACTCCGGGTGCCCGCGCAGATTACCATAACCAGCGACGGCAAAACCCTGATGGTCGTGGACGCCGTGACTAATACCGTTAAGGGCGTTGACGCCGATAAGATGACTTTAAAATATACATTTGCCCCCCAGGATCGGTACTACGCGGCGCTTTTTTCCATTCACAACAAGGTTGTGCTTAACGACAAGGAGGACATGGCCTTAATAACCAGCCAAGATGTCGTGCTTCAGGAATACTCGGCGGCGTTTCTCTTTGATCCGGCGACGGGCGAGTGGATTTTGTATGAAGACAAAGACGGCGAGGAGAGAACCGGCATTTACCTTGTCGGATTCCAGCCGGGGTGGACGATGCTTCTGCCGAATAAAGAATGGTGGCTGACGCTTTCACAAAACAACATAACGCTGATTTCCACGATTGATCCTCGCCTCGAAAGCGATTCGGATGATGACGACGATGAAGATACCACGAAAAATTACGCTATTATCGGCTCTCCAATGGGGTCCACGAACGTTATCCTGACTCCTGACGGCCGATACGCGTTTTTCGCTTCAGCTACAAACGATCAGATTCTCCATATGGATTTGGAGACCGGAGCAATCGTCGGCGCGTACGCGCTTGGGGACGATCCGAACCTGAGTCCCGATCAGCCGATTGCGGTTGCGCTGACGCCCGACGCAGGCATATTGGCGGCGGCGAGTTATGTTTCCAATGAAATCAGCCTGTTTGTGGATTCGTATCTTTACCGGCAGACTCGATATGTCAGTCAACAGGATGGTTTTACCGGGATTTCCATCGTTAATGTTTATGATGACGAAGTGATTGTGCAGATAACCGCGAGAACCAACAGCGGCGGCATTCATACTTATTATGAAGACAACGAGAACATCTCCAAACAAAAGACGCTGATACTTGGATCGAACGCCCAGGTGTCAATCGATATTTCAGAGCTGCTGGAATTTGATAACGATGTCGAAAACACCGGATATTTGACAATCGACAGCCAACGGCCGGTGATTGTCGGATACACGGCGGTCGGAAAGATTCAGAGCAGTTTTTTAACCGCGCATATTCGTTCAATGGAAAACGTCGCGTTTTTTGCGGCGGGCGATGTGCCGCGCGACATGATTTTGCCTGAGGTTCCAGAGGCTGACGGCGCGACATCGGAAGTCAGCCTTGTTAATCCGTCGTATACCTCGGCGGATTATACCGTGATCCACTACGCCCCGGATGGGACAAAACGGGCGGAGCAGGAAAAAACGCTCAGCCCACAGGCAAGGGAGGCGACTTCCACGACCGGCGTTACTTCGACGGTCGCAAAGTCACAGGTGGCCATTATCGGCGGACTTTCCAGTAACGGTACGGAGTCAACCGCTGAGGTATTTGACGGCAATTCGTCATCGTATCGTTCCGCCGGAGGGATGCGGGCCGCCCGTTATGGATCCGGCGTCGCGTCTCTTGCCAGCGGAAAAGTGCTTGTATCCGGCGGGCGAAATGGATCCATCATTCAGAAAAGCGCCGAGCTTTACAATCCGTCATCCGGCTCTTTCACGTTCACGCCCGGCTCCATGAATGTCGAAAGATACCGGCATACGGCGACGCGCCTGCCTAACGGCCTGGTGTTGCTGGCCGGCGGGCAGAATACGAATTCTATTACCCGTACCGCGGAACTGTTTGATTATACGACCGGTTCGTTCAGTTACACGAAAAACAGGGAAGGCGGCGAGAAAAGCGAGATGGTGTTTCCGCGCGACGCGCATACGGCGACGCTTTTGACTGACGGCGTCCGGGTTTTGCTCGCCGGGGGTCTTGACGGCACGGGAACGGCGAAAACCGCGGAAATTTATAATACGGCAACGGGCAGGTTTACCCAAATCGGTGACATGCGGTATCCCCGCGCTTTTCATACGGCGACTTTGCTTGGCGACGGCAGGGTGCTGTTTACCGGCGGGTACAACGGCGATTTTCTGAAATCCGCGGAAGTTTTTAATCCGGCGACAAACGAGTTTGAAGAGGTTTCAGATATGATGGATGCGCGAAGCAACCATACCGCCACACTTCTTTCTGACGGAACCGTCCTGATTGCCGGCGGCCGGAATCATTATACGGACGTAAATGAAGAGGGCGGGCTCGATACCGCGGAAGTTTACGATCCGTCCTCCGGTTATTTCAGCGAAACCGGCAATACCATGACAACGGCGCGAAGCTATCATACGGCGGTGAATTTCATGGACGACAGGGACGGCATCAATGACAGGGTTATTATCAGCGGCGGTTTCGGGGAAATAGGCACCGAGGAAGAACCTGAGCTGGGCGCGCTTGCCACGTCGGATATTTACACTCCGGGTACGCGCATGTTTACCAGGGCGTCCTCTTCGCTTAGCAGGGCTCGCCAGGGTCATGCCGCTATCTTGTTGGATGAGTCGGAATCTTCCGGATATTTGCGTTTTACGTCGGAAATGGGTCTTCTGGCTTCGGAGAGCTACAACATTGAAAAAGGAGGCGCTCCGGCATCCGTCAGCGCCATTGATATGGCGAAGTATAAAGGCGTCAAAACGGTCTATTCGCCGCGCTTTACTGTTGACGCCGACCGGACGACGCTTTTGAACGTCATTAACGGCAATGAGGATGAAAATCCCGCGGATATTACGCTTGAGCTGTTCGGCCGCGACGGCGGTTTAATCGCGTCCACAACGCGTCACGTTGCCGCCAACGCGCAGATAAAGGGCGACCTGAAGGATATTTTTAATGATTTTTCTTTTACAGGCGGGCATGAAGGGTGGATCAAGGTGTCGAGCACCGAAGATCAGGTCGTCGGCACTGTGACCTTTAAGAGCGCGGCGGATAAGAATAAATATATGGGAAGTTTTGAACTTTCAACAGCTTCGCCGTTGCCGGAAGAATCTGAAGAACGGCAATACTGCTTCATTTTCCCGCTTGTATCGGAGAATTCCGATTTTGAGACGGAATTGTCTTTCCTGAACAGCGGAACCGCTGTTGCTTCACTGACGCTGCAACTGTGGGACGCGAACAAAGAAGAGGGCAGTATATTAGAGGAACATTCGGCGACTTTGGATCCCGGAAGGAATATGTACAAAACGATATCAGGTCTTTTTGGTAAGAAATTGGATTATGGAAATGTCAGAGTCAGGTCGGATCAGCCGATTCACGGCATGGGAGAGATAAGAGCGTTTAGCAAACGCTTTATTACGCCCGTGCCCGCAACCCTGTATAAATGTTCTCAGTGATCGGTAATGCCGACCACTAAATATGTTGCGGATTACCCGGCAAGGTGGTAATCTAATTGTTTTAATTTAATAAAAGGCATGTGCGGAGGACAGCTTGTCACTGACAGTAGAAAGAAAAACGGAACTTATTGGGACTTATCGAACCCACGGAACCGATACGGGTTCGCCTGAGGTGCAGATCGCCATTTTGAGCGAGAAAATCTCGTATCTGACCGAACACTTCAAGGTTCACGCAAAGGATCATCATTCCCGCAGGGGGCTTCTGCGCATGGTCGGCAGGCGGCGCCGCCTGCTGGATTACCTGAAGGAAAAAGACGTCAATCGGTATCGGACGATCATTACAAGTCTCGGTATCCGTAAGTAGCGCATCGCGTTAAGCACAGAGGGCGCAAAAGCCCCCTGTGCTTAACGCGAAATGTTTTTACCGCCGGTCCGTTCGTTTTGAAGCATTAAAAATTTTGTGTTTCCGCAATTCAGTAATTATGAGCGCTGAAACATGCGGGCGGATCGCGGAAATGTGAGTTCAAACAATTCCTGGGGTTGGGTGAATTATGAATTATGAGTTATGAGCTAAAGGCTATTGAAGGATAGCCCTTAGCTCAGTGCTCATAATCATAATTCCTAGTTCATAATTCCCGCCTGTCAACCCCCTTCGATTATCAAGCGAGGATGTAATGACACATAAAGTTTCCACCGAAATCGGCGGACTGGAATTTTCCATTGAGATGGGCCGGATTGCCCGGCAGGCCGATGGCGCGGCGTTCGTGCGCTACGGCGACACAATTGTACTGGTTGCGGCCTGCGCCGCTAAAACCGCGAAATCCGGGCAGGATTTTTTCCCGCTCACGGTTGACTACAAGGAAAACACATACGCCGCCGGTAAAATACCGGGCGGTTTTTTTAAACGCGAAGGACGGCCTACCGAAAAAGAGGTTCTGACGTCCCGCCTGATCGACCGGCCGCTGCGCCCGCTTTTCCCGGAAGGATTCAGCTGCGAAACGCAGGTGATAGCCCAGGTGCTTTCAGCGGACAAGGAAAATGATTCGGATATTCTCAGCATCACCGGCGCTTCGGCGGCCTGCTACTGCTCGGCGATTCCATTTTTTAATCCAATCGGCGCGGTGCGCGTAGGATACATTGAAGGCCGGCTTGTAATAAACCCCACGATCAGCCAATTAAAGGAAAGCGACCTGAACCTGACGATTGCAGCCACGGAAGACGCGATTGTGATGGTTGAGGCCGGCGCCAAGGAGCTTCCGGAAGGATTGATGATCGAGGCGCTCGCTTTCGGCCACGATGAAGCCAAAAAACTCATCGCGATTCAGAAAGAGCTGTACCGTATGGTAAATCCGGTCAAGCGCGAGTTTGCAAAGCCGACGCTGGACGCGGCGGAAATGGAGAGAATAGGAAAAGAGTTTTCGCAGAAGATTTCCAGCGCGCTGCATGTGACGGGCAAGCTGGCGAGTTATGCCGAACTTGCCCACGTGCGCGATGAAATCGTAGCCTCCGTTCCCGCAGAGGAAACGGAACGCCGTGAACAGGCGGATAAAATCTATCATCACCTGATGGAGCGGATATTCCGCAAGGAAATGCTTCAGGATAGAAAGCGTCCTGACGGACGCGCCTTTGACGAAATTCGCCCGATTGCCATCGAGGTTTCGCTCCTTCCGCGCGTCCACGGATCGGCGTTGTTTACGCGCGGTGAAACCCAGGCGCTGGTCACGGCAACTCTTGGGACGGCGGACGACGAACAGCGCATGGATACGCTCGAAGGGGAAGCTTTCAAGCGATTCATGCTGCATTATAATTTCCCGCCTTTCAGCGTCGGCGAAACCAAACCGATGCGCGGCCCCGGCCGGCGCGAAATCGGCCACGGGGCGCTGGCCGAGCGAAGCATCCTTCCTGTCCTGCCGACGAATGATGAGTTTCCATACACCTTGCGCGTGGTTTCAGACATAATGGAGAGCAACGGTTCTTCTTCGATGGCTACCGTCTGCGGCGGCGTACTCGCGCTTATGGATGCCGGCGTGCCGATTAAAGCGCCTGTGGCCGGCGTGGCTATGGGCCTTGTAAAAGAAGACGACGCCTACGCCATTCTGACCGACATCGCCGGCGCGGAAGATCACTACGGCGATATGGATTTTAAAGTCGCTGGTACGGAAAAAGGCATCACCGGCCTGCAAATGGACATCAAAATAGGCGGCATTGATCGCGAGATCATGGCCGAAGCGCTTGATCAGGCCAAAGAAGGCAGACTTTTCCTTTTGAGAAAAATGGCCGAGTGTATTGAAGCGTCGCGAGAGGACATTTCGCAGTACGCGCCGCGCATTATCACTATCAATATTCCTAAAGACAAGATCGGCGCGGTTATCGGCACAGGCGGCAAGGTTATCCGCGGCATCACCGAGCAGACCGGCGTCAAGATCGACATTGAAGACGACGGCAAGGTGAGCATCGCTTCGACAGACAGCGAATCCGCGCAGCGCGCCATCAAAATAATTGAAGAACTGACGATGGAAGCCGAGGTCGGCAAAACCTATCTTGGAACCGTAACGCGCCTGGTTGATTTCGGGGCTTTCGTTGAAATCTTCCCCGGCACCGAAGCGCTGCTTCATATTTCCGAAGTGGCAGATTTCAGGATTGAGGATATCAATACTGAATTGAAGATAGGCGATCAGGTTCCGGTAAAGGTGATCGGCATTGAGCCGCCGAACAAGATTCGCTTGAGCCGCAGGGCTGTTTTGCGCGAACAGGCGGGACTGCCGCCTCTCGAAGTGACGCCCCGGCCTCCCCGGCGCGATGGCGACCGCGGCGGGCGTCCGCGCCGTGACGGAGACCGCGGCCGCGACCGTTTCGACCGTCCTCCGCGCGGCGGAAACCGCCGGTAACGGGCAGATCAGCATATACGCAGGGAGGGCAGCTCTCCCTGCGTATATGCTGGCATTCGTAAGATTCATCGTTGTATTTTACGAATATCTATGGCGTAATACCTGATGGGAGGTGTTGAAAGTATGCCAAATATTAAACCCATATCTGATTTACGGAACTATGGCGAAGTATTACGCGATGTTGCCGTTGGCTCCCCGGTTTTTTTAACAAAGAACGGGCATGGGCGCTACGCGGTTTTAGACATTGAAGAATACAGAGAATATGAAAAAATTCTTGCGTGGCGGAAGTTGAAATCAGAATTAGACAAGGGACGGAGTTCAGGTGAAGAAGAAGGATGGATTCCTGCAAGTGAAGTAAGGGCACGCCTTTCGGAGCGATATAGTGGTTGAAATTGTATATTCAACAGCCGCTTTAAATGATCTGGAACATATAGGCGACCATATTTCGGAAACATTGAAAAATCCAATTGCAGCGCTGAATATCCTCAACGAAATCCAGGATTCCATAAGTAATATTGCCGATTTCCCGCTCGTCGGCGCGCCGCTATCTTCTATAGTAAAAATTGACACTGATTATCGTTTTCTTGTTTGCGGAAATTATCTCGTATTTTACCGGGCGCAAGTGGAAAGAGTCTACATAGACCGGGTGATTTACGGCAGACGCGACTATCTTTCGATTCTATTCGGCAAATTAACTTAAGGAAACGGGCATAAAGGAGTTATCAATGTCGCCAAAACAGATTCTTGAACTTCTTGAACAGGTAAGCGCGGGGGCTTTGACGCCGGACGAGGGACTCAAACGCCTGAAACATCTTCCTTTTGAAGACTTGGGATACGCTCGCGTCGATCATCACCGCACGCTGAGAATAGGCTTTCCGGAAGTGGTTTTCGGCAGCGGGAAGACTCCGGAACAGATCGCCGGTATAGTCAAAAGCCTGCTTAAACAAAAATCCAATGTCCTTGTCACGCGCACCAATGAGGACGCATGGAAAAAAGTCAGCCGCGTGTCGCGTAAAGCCGAATTCAACCGGCCGGCCGGGGCGATCACGATCGTCAATGACACGAAAATCTATGGCGAAGGCATTATTTACGTCGTCTGCGCGGGAACTTCGGATATTCCGGTCGCCGAAGAAGCGGTATTGACGGCGCGGCTTATGGGAAACGAGGTGCGCACATCGTATGACGTGGGCGTGGCCGGCATTCATCGCCTTCTGAACATACGGGAGGCGCTTAATGAAGCGGCCGTGGTCATTGTAGTAGCCGGAATGGAGGGAGCGCTTGCCAGCGTGGTCGGAGGGCTTTTGAGCGTACCGGTCATAGGGGTTCCCACAAGCATCGGCTACGGCAGTAATTTTGGCGGTCTTTCGGCGCTTCTTACCATGCTTAACAGCTGCGCCTCGAATGTGGTGACAGTGAATATAGACAACGGGTTCGGCGCGGGCTATGTCGCCAGCCTCATTAACCGCAAAAAAGACCATACCCGTACCGCGGGATAACGGGCGCATTTCCATGTTTAATCACTGTCTGATCGCGTTAAAGAAATGCATTTTGGATCGGCCGCGTAACGCAGAGTTTGGGGTTTT
>JAIRVC010000041.1 GCA_031254095.1 Acidobacteriota bacterium | reverse complement strand
TGTCGAGTTACCGGCGGAAAATTATGATTTTTCCGCCGGTAACGCCGGATTTTAATCGTAATACTCCAGACCGAGATGCGTGATCATTTCTTCACCCATCATATAACGCAGGGTGTTTTTCAGCTTCATCTGCTGAATAAAGAGGTCATGCTCCGGATAAAGGCCGGGAGCGCACATGGGACTCTTAAAGAAGAACGAAAGCCATTCCTGTATGCCGCTCATGCCGCAACGGGCGGCAAGATCCTGCAGAATCACAAGGTCAAGCACAATCGGCGCGGCAAGAATGGAATCGCGGCAGAGAAAATCCACCTTGATCTGCATCGGATAGCCAAGCCAGCCGAAAATGTCGATGTTGTCCCATCCTTCCTTGTTGTCGCCGCGCGGAGGATAGTAATTGATGCGTACCGTGTGAGTGTATTTGGAATAAAGATCGGGATAAAGCTGCGGCTGAAGTATGTGTTCAAGAACCGACAGTTTGCTCTCCTCCTTGGTTTTGAACGATTGCGGGTCGTCCAGAACCTCGCCGTCGCGGTTCCCGAGAATATTGGTCGAAAACCAGCCGTGCAGTCCCAGCAGGCGCGATTTCAGCCCCGGCGCTAGAATGGTTTTCATAAGCGTCTGACCTGTTTTGAAGTCCTTGCCGCATATAGGCACACCGCGCTCTTTTGCCAGATCCATCAGCGCCGGAATGTCGCCCGACAGATTCGGCGCGCCGTTGGCGTAAGGGATGCCCATCTTGATGGCGGCGTAGGCATAAATCATGCTGGGAGCGATCCCCGGATCGTTGTTGACCAGCCCCTTTTCAAAACTCTCAATCGTCTGATGCACCGCTTCGGGCTTCAGAAAGATTTCCGTGCTTCCGCACCAGACCATTACGGTGCGGGCAAGATTATTGGCCTTCTGAAAGTTCCTTATGTCTTCCTGCACCTGTTCGGCAAGTTCCATCTTGTTGGCGGCCTTTTTTACGTTGGAACCGTCCAGCTTCTTTACGTAATCCTTGCTGAAAACCGCGGGCCATGGCTTGATGCTTTCCATAAAAGGTTTGATCTGATCAAGCAGGCTTCTTTCGAGCACTTCGGCCTTCAGACCGGCTTCATACATGTTGTCCTCGAAAATATCCCAGCCGCCAAACACCAGGTCGTTGAGACCGGCAAGCGGCACAAAGTCCTTAACCATCGGCGTGCGGTTATCAGTGCGCTTGCCCAGGCGTATTGTTCCCATCTGGGTCAACGACCCTATAGGTTTTGCCAGCCCTTGTCTTACAGCCTCCACGCCCGCCATAAAGGTTGACGCGACAGCGCCCATGCCCGGAATCAAAACGCCCAGCTTCCCCTCCGGAGGGGCAATTTTTGTACCTTTGGAAATCATGTTTTAGTCCTCAAATGGGATGACGCGCGGGGAACCCGCAAGGAAAGCGGTTTCACGGCACTGTCATCCGGTTTTTAGTATTACAAAGGAGCTTATTATACAGAAACTTCCCAACTATTTCATTTCCTTACTGGAAATTTTAGAAATATCGGCAAGGCCGGAAAAAAGCCGCGATATGCTCTCAAGCAGCGCAATACGGTTTGCGCGGATTGCGGCGTCTTCGGCCATGACCATTACGCGATTGAAAAACTCGTCAACGACGCCGCGCATCGACGCGAGCGCCCGCAGCGCGGTTCCGTAATCGTGATTCCGCCCGGCCGCCTCAACTTCCGGGCGAACATCCAGATAACTCCGATAAAGCGCGTTTTCCGCCGGATCGGCAAAAAACGTGGGATTGACATCGTCGCCCCGCTTTTCCGCCTGCTCCAGAATATTGACCACGCGCTTGAAATTCGAAGCAAGCGAAAGGAAATCAGCCTCCTCGCGCATAGCCTGAATCGCGCGCAGCCGCTCCAGAAGATCAAGCGGATTGTCAAATCCGGCGGCGATGGCCGCGTTGACGCAATCGTAGGCAAAACCCATTTCCTCAAAGAGAAAACGTAGACGCCCTTCAAAAAACTGCATGAGTTCGCCGGAGCACTTCCCTTCTTCCGGCGCTTTACCGTAAGCTTTCAGGCTGTCTGCTATCAGCGCGCCGAGAGAAAGGTTCATGCGATGGTCTAGAATAATTTTCAGTATGCCGTTTCCCTGCCGCCGGATGGCGAAAGGATCGCCTGAGCCGGACGGTATCAATCCGATGGAGAAACAGCCGCAGACCGTATCAAGCCTGTCGGCCAGCGCCAGAATCGCGCCTGTTCGTGATTCCGGCGACGGCGAGGTTGTGGATTTTGGGTAGTATTGCTCGCCGATCGCTTTGCTGACCGCTTCCGGATACCCCTCCGCTTTGGCGTAAAGCCCGCCGACGACGCCCTGCAAATCCGTAAACTCCTTGACCATTTCGGTAATAAGGTCGCACTTGAAAAGCCTGGCCGCCGTAGTCAGATCGGGCAGAAGTTCCTCTACTCCAAGATATTCGGCTATGCCGGGAATGAGCGAAAGAACGCGGACGCTCTTGTCTTTGTATGAACCGAGTTTCTCCTGGAAAACCACCTTCCCCATGGCTTCTTCGCGGTCCGAAAGGCGTGTTTTCGCGTCGGTCTCCCGGAAAAAAGCGGCGTCGGACAAACGGGCGCGCAAAACCCTTTCGTGCCCCGTCTCAATAAGACGCCCGGAATCGGAAGGCACATTCACAACGGCCAGAAACGCCGGAAGAAGCTCTCCTGCGGCATCCGTTACCGAGAAATACTTCTGATGTTCTCGCATGACGGTCACGAGAATTTCCTTGGGCAGAGCGAGAAATCTTTCCTCAAACGAACCGCGGACAACCGACGGCGCTTCGTTGAGATTTACAACTGTTTCGACAAGATCGGGATCTTCCAGCAGTTCCCCGCCCGCCGCCGCGGCCTCGCGCAGCAAGCCTTCCCGTATAACAACCAGCCGTTCGGCGGGATCCGCCAGTACATAATTTTCGCGCAAACGTTCTTTTAGATCCGCGAGCGACGTCACGGCGATGTTCTGCTTTCCTAAAAAGCGATGTCCTGATGTAAATTTTGAAGCCGCAACGCCCGCCAGCGAAAACGCGACCGGTTCTCCGCCGAAAAGCGCCGTAATCCAGCGCAGGGGCCGGATAAACCGGAAATTATCCGCGCTCCAGTGCATGGTTCGCGGAAACTGTATTTTAGCGATCGCCGCGGGAATCAGGCTTTCAAGGATTTTTCGCGTTTCTTCGCCTCTCACGGTGCGGACAACAGAAAGATACTCGCCTTTGGGCGTCGTAACGATTTCAATTTCGTCAATCGTTACGCCGTTTTTTTGCGCAAACGCCAGCGCCGCTTTCGCCGGCGCGCCCGAAGCGTCGTAAGCCACCGATTTCGGCGGCCCGGTAACGGTTTCACGCAGATCCTCCTGCCGCCCGGGAACATCTTCAATTCCAACGATTATGCGCCTCGGCGCGTACCACTCAACTGTTTTCCCCGTTGCAAGGCGTTGATTTTTCAGCGATTCAGAAAGGAGTTCCGCAAACTGCCGCGTCGCGTCCGCCAGCATTGAAGCGGGTATTTCCTCCACTCCCAGTTCAACGACAAGTTCCATTTTTTCCATATTTTTTCCGGCGGCCTTTTCAGACCGAAGCCGCCTCCATCGTTTGCGCGCCAAGCAGAGGAAATCCCTGTTTTTCGCGGCTCTCAAGATAGCGCCGGGCGACCTCGCACGCAAGCTGTCTGACGCGCGCGATGACGCCGACACGCTCCGTAACGCTGATTGCGCCGCGGGCGTCAAGCAGATTGAACGTATGCGAACATTTCAGGCAATAATCGTAGGCCGGCAGAACCAGATCCATGGCTGCAAGCCGCCTGCTTTCTTCTTCGTAAAGCGAAAACAGCTTGAACAGCATTTCAACGTCGGCCGCCTCGAAATTGTACTTTGAAAACTCCACTTCCTCACGATGCCGGATATCCCTGTAGGTAACATCGTCCGACCATTTCAGATCGTAGATGCTGTCAACACGGGCGATGAATGTCGCTATCCGCTCAAGACCGTAGGTGATTTCCGCGCTGATCGGTTCGAGTTCCTGTCCGCCGGCCTGCTGAAAATAGGTGAACTGCGTTATCTCAAGGCCGTCGAGCAGCACCTGCCAGCCTAAACCCCACGCGCCGAGCGTCGGCGATTCCCAGTTGTCTTCCTCAAAGCGCAGATCGTGTTTTTTCAGATCAATCCCAAGCGCAATGAGGCTTTGCAGGTAAAGCTCCTGCACGTTTTCCGGCGAGGGTTTTAGAATCACCTGATATTGATGGTGTTTCTGGACGCGGTTTGGATTGTCGCCGTAACGCCCGTCCGTTGGCCGCCGCGAAGGCATCACGTAGGCGACGCGGTAGGGTTCCGGCCCCAAAACACGTAAAAAAGTCTCCGGCGCCATGGTGCCGGCGCCGACTTCCACGTCATAAGGCTGCTGGATAACACATCCCTGCTGATCCCAGAACTGCTCCAGCGTCATGATAATCTTCTGAATGTTTTTCGCTTGCATATAAAATCCGTCAGTTTTGAAGCGCCTCCCGCAAAAGCGGCCAGGACTTCAACTGCCTTTCCAGATTAAAACCTAAAAGCCGCTGCGCGAACTTTTCCAGCTCAACAGCCGCGTCATTTTCAAAATGATGAATCATAAACTCTTCCGGCGGAAGTTTCATCATTTTTTCGAGCGCAACGGCAGATTTTACGCTTAAATGGAGTCCAAGGCCGCTGG
>JAIRVC010000356.1 GCA_031254095.1 Acidobacteriota bacterium | reverse complement strand
CACGGCAATCTGTTTTCCATAAATATCACGGTTAAAGTCCAGCACATGCGTTTCAATGCCCGGCATCGCGCCTTCGTGGCTGTTGACGGTCGGGCGAAAGCCGATGTTGGTTACGCCCGCAAATGATTCTCCATCGACGCGAAGCCGCGTTATATAAACTCCCCGCCGTGGAATCAGTTCGTTTTCCGTGCGAAGGTTGGCTGTAGGAATTTGCAATTTTGAGCCCAGTCCGTCGCCGCGTATCACGGCCCCTTCCAGCGTAAACGGGTACGAAAGCAGCCTGCGCGCCAGAGCCGCCTGCCCGTAAACGAGCGCCTGGCGCACGGCTGTGCTTGAAACGCGGGTTCCGCGAAATTCCACCTGCGGAATCTTCTCGGCGAGAAATCCTTTCTCTCTTCCTATTTCTTTCAACAGGTTCACGCTTCCCTGCCGCCGGTGCCCAAAAGCGAAATTCGGGCCGACGTAGATTTCTTTTATGCGCAGCCGTTCGCAGAAGACGTCAAGCGCGAAATCGCGGGCGCTGGTTCCGGCAAGTTTTTCGTTGTAAGGGATTACTATGGCTACGGGAATGCCGAGCGATTCAATGACGGCGAGTTTCTGACGCAGCGTCTGAATCTGAACCGGCGCGTAATCCGGAACCAGCATGTGCAGCGGGTGCGGATAAAACGTAATCGCCATAGGCGTGCCGCCGATTTCCGCGGCGCGCGCCGCAACGGCTTGAATCAGCTTTCTGTGACCAAGATGCACGCCGTCGAAATTTCCCATCGTAACAACGGGCAGGGCGTATTCCGG
The DNA here is from genome assembly GCA_031254095.1 of Acidobacteriota bacterium. GTDB lineage: Bacteria > Acidobacteriota > UBA6911 > UBA6911 > UBA6911 > UBA6911. The sequence goes on along the minus strand of JAIRVC010000356.1, from coordinate 5,132 downwards.
CGTTATATCCTCCAGCCGGGAAATAATTTTCATCTCACGCTCTAAAGCTTGATACGGCTTGTTTTGCCCATGAATTTCATCCGGAGTTCATACAGCACGGATTCCAGAAGCTTGCTTTCCTCCGCGCTGAGATTCCCCTTGGTTTTCTCCTCAAGCAGAGCCAGGATGTCGATGATATTCCTGGACGACTCGATGTCTTCTTCTTTTTTGTTGGTGTATGGATTTGGAATCTCGCCGAGCAGCACCATGCCCTGCGTATAGTAGCTCAGGATGTAGGACGGAAAATCAATGGACGGACGCTCGTCTCCTGATTCTTTCCCCGGCCGGGACGCGTCCGCGGCGGGATTTTCATTTTTAGCAGGTTCCTCTACAACGGGCTTAGGCGTCCCGTCCTCCGCAAATCCGCGCCTGTCGGTAACTTTAAATTCAGATTGTTCTTCGGCCATAGCACTCTCCGTTCCCTATAGTTCTTCTGTGAACTTATTGTTTCCATCAACAAGAATAATGGACGGCGCAATAGGCTTATCCGCCAGTTCAAAGCCCATCACGATAATTTCCTCGCCGCGCCTGATCAGAAGCGCCGCCGCGCCGTTCATGCAAATCACGCCGGAATTCCGCTGTCCGGAAATCACATAGGTTTCCAGCCGCTGCCCTGTGGTGTTGCTGACAACAAGAACTTTTTCACCCGGCCAGAACCCGGCCCGCTCAATCAGATCCTGATCAATGGTGATGCTTCCGACATAATTGACATCGGCCTCTGTTACGATCGCCTTGTGAAGCTTCGATCTCAATACCCAACGCATAATCGCTCATTCCTATTTGAAACTATATAGTTTACCACCATAAACCGGATATTCCATGGGATTTTGCCGCGCATCAGGGTGCGCGCCTTACCGCGCATAATTTTGTAGTGTTTTCAAAAGTTCGGGGAAAGCGGCATTTATGATTTCAGGCTTTTGGACAAAGCAAATAATCAGATGATGCGGATCCATGTCATAAAAATAGCCGGGATGAACCAGTAGATGATTTTCCCGAAGGATGCTTTGCGCGGCTTTTTCCTCATCACAAACCCCGTTGCCGCCGTCAATGTTCAAAACGACATGAAAACCTCCGCGCGGCTTTTCATAACGGCAGGCGTTCGTTTCAGAAAGATGCTTTTCCGTCAGCAGCCACGCCTTCCGGATGCGCATGGCGAATTCAAAACGGACGGCGTTGCCGAGCTGAAAAAATTCCGGCGCGGCAGCCTGCGCGATTTCATTGACAGGGAGAAACGTGTCGGAGATCAGCTCCAGCGCGCGCATCGCCTGACGCACCCTGCCCGCGTCGCCTGAAACCGCCACCCAGCCGAATTTCATTCCCGGCAGCGCCAACATTTTGGAAAATCCGTTAAGCGTGAATACCAGCGGAGCGCCGCCCGTCGCGGGACGCGGCAGTTCGCCCGGCTCAATCAGAAATTCGCTGAAAACCTCATCGCTTATTATCGGAAGATTGTGGCGTCGGGCAATGTCCGAAATAGCGGCGATCTCTTCGGCGGAGGCAACGTATCCCGTGGGATTGTGCGGTGAAATCAGCGCGATTGCCCGCGTCCGCGTCGTAATGTTCGCCTCAAGATATTCGAGATCGATCGCCCAGCCGTTTTCTTCCGACATCCTGTATGAAGTCAGCTTCACGCCGGCCAAAAGCGCTATGTAATCAAAAAGCGGATAGGACGGGCGCGGACACAGAATCTCATCTCCGGCGTCCGCCAGCAGCTTGAAACAGTACCAGTAGGCCAGGCTGCTTCCCGGCGTAATCAGAATATCGCCGGGATCAATCGTCACGCCGGCCGCGGCGTAAAAATCCGACACAGCTTCACGCGCCGACAACCGGCCCAGGGAATCTGGACGATAAACGCGGCATTCGCGCGAGGCGCGCGACATAATCTCCTCAATGAGATTCTGCGGAAAAACATAGCCGCATTCATTGATGTTTCCCGAAATCAGATCGCGGATTTCGTGTCCCCGCGCCCGGAGTTCATCGCGCAGGCGATACAGATCGTTTGATTCGCCGTGAAGTTTTGAAGCAATATCTGAAAACATTTAATCACATTTAATTAGTCTGTCTTGCCGCCGGAACTTTTTCCCGTGTTTTCCGGGCTTTTTGACGCTGAATCCGGTTTGTTTTCCGCGGTTTTTCCGGCGCCGTCGCTTTTCGGCGAATCGGCTTCCGGTTTTGAGGATCGCCCGGCGTAATCTGTGACATACCAGCCGCCGCCTTTCAACTGAAAGCTGGTCTGGCTTATGAGCTGTTCCACTTTACCCTTGCAAAATTTGCACTCGGTAAGCGGATCATCGTTTATCTTCTGAAAAGCTTCGAAAACTTTACCGCATTCCGCGCATTCGTACTCGTATCTAGGCACGAAACCCAACCTCCCATTATTTTCATAAAAAAATCAGGACATAAAATAATACCGCCGCGGGATTTAGTCAAAAGGAAATACTGATTTGTGCAACATATAGCATATTTCTTAGTATTAACTGAGTTTTGTGCTATGTTATTCTTGTTTGGAGACAATAATCCCATGAACGGTTTGATCGCCCGGCCTCAATATCTTGAACAACTCGCGAGCTTCAGGGACAAGCAGCTCGTAAAAGTAGTTACCGGCATCCGCAGGTGCGGCAAATCCACTCTTTTTGATCTCTACACGGAGTATCTGAAAGAAAACGGCGTGGAGGACGGCCAGATTATTAGGCTCAACCTTGAATATCCTGAGCACCATGAACTCGGGACATACATGCGGTTGTATGAATACATCAAGGAACGCCTGCGCGCGGACCGCATGAACTATATCTTTATCGACGAAATCCAGTCCGTGCCGCAGTTCCAGAAAGCGGTGGACGGTCTTTTCGTCCGCAGAAACTGCGATGTCTACATTACCGGCTCGAACGCCTATATTTTATCGGGCGATCTTGCTACTCTGCTGTCGGGCCGGTATGTAGAGATAAAAATGCTGCCATTGTCTTTCGGCGAATATGTTTCCGCGTTGGGTCCGGCATCCGATCTAATCATAAAGTACCGGAACTACCTCGAAAACAGTTCCTTTCCATACACGCTGGAGCTATCGAAAAAGAAGGACATTCGCGCCTATCTGGAAGGCATATACGATTCGGTCATATTGAAAGACATCGTGGCTCGGCGGAAAATCGCCGACGTGACGCAGTTGGACAGCGTAATCCGGTTTGTCTTCGACAATATCGGCAATCTGACATCGGCAACAAAGATTGCCAATACGATGATTTCCGGCGGGCGCAAAATCTCGGTACACACGGTGGAAAATTATCTGGAAGCCCTTACTGAGAGCTTTGTCCTGTACCGGGCGAATCGGTATGACGTGAAAGGCCGGCAGCATCTCATTTCAGGAGTGAAATATTACCTGGCCGACATCGGCCTTAGATATTACCTTCTGGGCGACATGAGAGCCGACGCCGGGCATATTCTGGAGAACGTCGTATATCTTGAATTGCTACGCAGAGGCTACGCGGTTTATGTCGGCAAGATCGGCGCGGCGGAGATTGACTTTGTCGCCGCCGGCCAGAACGGGAAGGAATACTACCAGGTCGCCTATACGGTTGAAGGCGAGGCCGGCAGAGACGGAAAAACCACATTAGAACGCGAGCTTACGCCGCTTGACGCCATCAGGGATCACAACCCGAAATATCTGCTGACCATGGATTTCACGCCGAACGCCTCTCATAACGGGATAAGGCAAATCAACGCCATCGACTGGCTGCTTGGAAGATAAAATCATGTGTCAGGGGGAAGCTTTTGAAAAGCTTCCCCCTGCAAATTGCGTGATTTACTTGCTGTTCCTACAGGCGAAAATCGGATCGAACCTATGGATACGATAAAACGCATTCCCCATCATTGTCATAACACACATCGTCGATGCTTGCTCCGGCATCCATGGTTAATGTGCCAACGCCGTATATTAAGTACACGCCGTGGCCGCCATTACGAGTTTCAGTTTTTAATTCGCCATGGTTGGGGTCATCATCATAATTCCAATATTCCAATACTAATTCGGCGGTATTGCCGCTGATTTCACCGGCGAGCATGGTGAACGTACCGCCGGTAATATAATCGCCGCTGCCGAAGCCGTCGAAAGAGGCGTCAATATACACGCCGCCGCCGAAGTGGGCTTCATTGCCGGCAGACCTTTTGCCGAATTCATCCTCGGTTTTTCCGCCGATTTGTCCGCCAGTCATGGTAAACTCGCCGTCCTGCGACAGATACACGCCGCCGCCTGCGAAAGCGGTATTGTCGATGATTTTTCCGCCTTCCATTGTAAATGTACCGCTTTGGACATTCACTGCGCCGCCGCTGAGGTATAGGCCGCCGTTATTTTGCAAGGTCACGCCTTCCCTCATAGTAAAATGACCGTCGTTGACGTATACAAGCGAACCTACTGTCGTCGTTACATTCGGGTCATAATTGGGATCTTCGTGATCTTTGTCGGGATTGTCCGCGCAATACATCCTGTTGGTCAGGCGGCAATCACCCCGGCCTCCGTCAATAATGATATTTTCAAAAATCAGGTTCCCGCCTTCCACGTTAAACATATTGCCGCTCACGACAGTTACATCGCCGGTACCGGGATCAACGGTTACTGTACCATCAAAGCTGCGCGTCAGAGTTGCGGGGTTCGATGGATCCGGGCTTCTAATGATAACGGCCGCGCCGTTGGAGTTCGTTATGTTCAAACTACTGGTAACACTAAAATCACCTGTGACTTCTATAACCACATTACCTGTCGCATTACTGTTGTAGTTGTTTATATGACCTTCCAAGTCCGCAATATTATTCGCCTCCAATGGCGTCATAGGCGGCGTTGATACGTTAAAACTTACAGAGACCGTAGTGCCATTCAATGCCCTGCTTCTACTACTCCGCGCAACCCCTGCCAATTCCCACGGTATCGTAATTTCTTGGGGATAGGAACCGACCGGCAATGCCCATTTCGGGCTAACTTTAAATTTAACAATCTCTCCTCGATCGAGAGTAACAGGAAGAACGGTTATCGGTTCACCATCTTTATCGAAATAGCCGTCAATATCGTAATAATCGGCGACCGGTTGCCCCGTCAGCGTGATCGC
>JAIRVC010000149.1 GCA_031254095.1 Acidobacteriota bacterium | reverse complement strand
ATTGCTTCCGGGCTCAGGTGCGCCACCGAATCGGAGAGTTTTCGCCCAAGCGTTTCGCCGCAGGCCTCAAACGCCGCCAGCGCAAGCGCGTCTCCGCCGAGGGCCGCCTCGGAAACTTTCGCGGCTGTAAGTTCGTCGTAACTGACGCCGCGCAGTCCGCTCGGAACGGTGGTGTTGCAGATCAATTCCTCGACGGTGCGGCAAAGGCCGGTCGCGGAGCAATAGGTTTCAAGGCATCCACGCCGCCCGCAGGCGCATTCCCGTCCGTTCGGATCAACAATCGTATGCCCAAGTTCGCCGGCGAACCCGTCCGCGCCGTAGATCATTTCACCGTTGGCTACGATGCCGCTGCCGAGACCTGTTCCCAGCGTGATGGAAATAAAATCCCTCATTCCCTTTGCTGCGCCGAAAACCATCTCGCCGAGCGCCGCGGCGTTGGCGTCGTTCGTCACCAAAACAGGAACGCTGTAATATTTTCCGAGTTCGGCGCCGACATCCACGTAATCCCACCCCAGATTCGGCGAGCATTCTATCGTGCCTTTGTAGTAATTGCCGTTGGCCGCGCCGATGCCGATACCCGCCAGATCGTATTCCGGCGGAAGTTCCGCGCGCAGCGCCTCCGCGGATTCATAAAGCCTTCTAAAAAAAACATCCGCGGCCTGCCGCGCGCCTGTTGAAACCGAAGCGCCGCTTGACAGACATTTCCCGCCGCGATCCACATACCCCATCTTGGCGGTAGTCGCGCCTATATCCACGCCAAGAACCACTTGTTTCCGGTTTTTCTCGCTCATAAGTATGCTTCCCCGGGGAATTATTGACCTTCCTGCGGCACAGCGGACGCAACGAGCTTTTCATCCGGCGCGCCGCCCGGCGGTATGGGCATGGTCAATTCTTTGGAAGGCGCATCGTTCAGCGGCCCGCGGGCGTCCTCCCACCACAAATCCATGATGCGGCGCGCGCCGAGATATCGAAGGTCATACCAGGTTTTCCCAAGATCGCTGATAATAACCTTTTTGGCTCTGCTTGCCGCGTGCAGAAACTGGTTGTCGCCGATATAAATACCCACATGAGTCGGCGTTTTGCCGCTGGAAGAGAAAAATACCAGATCCCCTTTCTGCAGATCTTCCTTTGCCACCTTTTCTCCCTGTTTGTATTGTTCACGGGACGAACGCGGGAGCGTAAACCCAACTTTCTCGAAAAGATTTTTGACCAGCGCGGAACAGTCAAATCCGGTTTTTTCCGATGTTCCGCCAAAACGATAACGCACGCCCAGCATATTAAAACCGGCTTCAACCAGGCGATCTCTTGTAGTGAGTTCTTCTACGTTCACCACCGGCCGCGAAGCCGCCTGATTCGCTTCAACGGCTGCTGCCGTCGCCACAGGCTGCTTTTTAGCGGACACGACCGCCGCCGTTTCGACTTTCGCAACCTGTGTTTTGGCAGGCGCCGCTGTTTCGATTTTCGCGATCTGCGTTTCGGCAACGGCGTTATTTCTGACGGGAATCGTCAGAACCTGTCCTATTTTTAGCGTATTGCTGTTTTTAATTTTGTTCGCGCCGGAAAGAGAGTTGACGCTAATATTGAAAGATCTTGCAATTCCAAGAAGAGTGTCGCCTTTGCGCACCGTGTAGGTTTGCGTTTCTTTCCGCGCTTGTTGGTCATTTTCAATTTGTTGAGTTTGTTGAATTTGCGGCTGTTCCTGATTGGTTTTCTTCACGGCGGTTTCGGCGGAAGGCTGAATTTTCGGCACGGCAACTTCCTTTGCCGATTCCACCGGAAGCGAAGCGGTGATTTTCAGAATCTGGCCGATGCTGAGCCTGTCGCTGTTTAAACCATTAATTTCTTTCAGCGATTCCGGCGTCGTATTAAATGATTTCGAGATTCTGTAAAGGTTGTCGCCTTTGCGAACCACGTAAATCTGCTGCTCGGCAAATACCGGCGCGGAGACAAGCAGAGCAGCCAGAATGGCGGCGGTAATAACAATAAAATGATGCGTTTTCATTTCCCTCAACCGTTTCAATAAAAGTGCGCGTACTCCCCGTGCATTCCCGCAATCGGCAAGCACGTCATTCCGGATACTTTCCGGAACCAAAATAGAAAACTTTACTTATGATATGTCTTTTGCGCCGAAACGCAACAAAATTTTGGACGCGCCGCAAAAGGTTGAGACATGGGAAATGCCGATTGTTAATCCGGATATTTAATGGAGATTCAGCGACTCCTTTACGGTAAACTCAAAGCTGGTTTTTTATTGGCTTCTACTGCGGCGGCGCAAGTGAAAGGGTTTTATGACGCGCGGACGTTTTTTTCGTATTTTGATAATAGCCGTTTTCATGATTCCGGCGATTCCGGCGGCTTATGCCGCCGCCGCGCAAAACCCGGCGGTATCCATGGGCCCGGCCAACGCCGCGCTTGTGCGCGATATAGAAAACAACCTGATCGCCCCATGCTGCTGGACTCAGCCGATCTCTGAACATCCTTCAGAAATATCCGATCTTATGCGGGCGGAAATACGCCAAATGGTCGAACAGGGTAAAAGCCGCAAAGAGATTCTGGACTACTACGTCGTGAAATACGGCGAGCGCATTCTGGCCGCGCCGCGCGCCGGCGGCATAAACACACTGGCTTACATCGCGCCGGCTGCGGCGCTTATTCTGGGCGGCTGGAGCCTCTTCCTGTTCGGCGGAAAAAGGCGCGTTCGCCCGGCGGCAACCGCCGCCGATTCTTTGCCGCAGCCGGGCAGCGGCGGCCGTTATGACGATATTATCGAAAAAGAACTAAGAGATCTGGATGACTAATTTCCCCACTGACCTGGACACAAACGACGAGCTGTCAAAAGAAGCTCACGAGACATTCACCCGGCATTTCGCGGCGGTTGTCCGGCGCGGGCCCGAACGAACCGCCTTTAAGCTGAAAACGCCCGGCGGTTATGCGTCCATTTCCTATGGCGAAGCGTACCGGCGTATTCGCGGAACGGCGCTAGGGCTTCATATTCTTGGCGTTCGGCGCGGCGAACGGATCGCCATCCTTTCGGAAAATCGTCCGGAATGGGCAATCGCGTATTTTGGTTCTTATTTTGCCGGAACCGTTGCCGTGCCGCTTGACACCCAGATTTCACCGGAGGAATGGCGGCGCCTGATCGACAATTCCGAAGCGCGGGCTGTTTTTGTGAGCGGCATGTTGGCCGCAAGACTCATAGCGGCGCTAGACGGCGCGGGAATTCCAAATGAAAGAATCATAATATTCGACGATTCCGAAGCCGCGAAAAACGACGGCTGCGGCAGCTTCGATGAAATAATCGAAAGCGCGCTTCGCGACGAAAATCCGCCAGAAATTATGGAAAGCGCTCCCTCCGATGTTGTCGTCATTATTTATACGTCGGGAACCGTGGGTAATCCCAAAGGCGTGCCGTTGACGCACGCCAACATCATGCACGAACTGCGTTCCATTTTCGGCGTCATACACATTACTTCCGACGATGCGTTTATTTGCCTGCTGCCGCTTCAGCATGTTTTTGCCTCGATAATTAACGTGCTTTTGCCGCTCTACAAAGGCGGATACGTCGTTTTTGCCGACACGCTGAAACGGGCAGAAATCATGCAGGCGCTTTCGGAGGCGGGCATCACCATCCTTGCCACGGTGCCGCAGTTTTTCTATATGTTCCACAACCGTATTCAGGAGGAACTTTCCCGCAGGCCCGCGTTCGCGCGCCGGGCGTTTCGCGGAATGCTGGCGCTGAACCGCCTCAGCTTGCGCTATTTGAAACTCAATGCCGGAAAAATGTTCTTTGCAAAAGTCCATAAAAGTTTTGGCGCGCGCCTGAGGCTTTTCTTCAGCGGCGGTTCCGGGCTTGACATCGCGGTTGAGCGCGACTTTCACAACATGGGTTTTACCATCCTGCAGGGGTACGGCCTGACAGAGACAACCGGCGCGTGTACGGTCAACAGCGTTAAGACGAACGCCATAGGTTCCGTGGGGCGGGCGATTCCGGGAATGGATATAAAAATTCTTTCGCCGGACGAAACGGGCGTCGGCGAGGTACTGATCCGCGGGCCGGTAGTTGCCGACGGTTATTACAAAAATCCGGAAGCCACGAGTCAGTCCATGCGCGGCGGCTGGTTTCATTCCGGAGACCTTGGGCGTTTGGACGAAAAAGGAAATCTGTTCATTACCGGGCGCGAAAAAGAAGTCATCGTACTCGCGAACGGCAAAAACCTTTATCCCGACGAGCTTGAAACGCATTACCTGCAATGCCCGTACATTCAGGAAATCGCGGTTGTCGGCGTGCAAGGCGACGACGGGCGCGGAGAAAAACCGCACGCGGTCGTCGTCCCGAATTTCGGGCATCTGAAGTCTAAAAAAATCTCCAATGCCCGTGAAGCTCTGCGTGACGAAATCGCCGCGCTTTCCGGCCGTCTGCCGAAATACAAACGCCTGATGAGTTATCAGATTCAGGCGGAGCCGCTCCCGCGCACTACGACAAAAAAGCTCCGGAGGCTGGAAATTAAGAGGCTGGCTGAAAGCGGCGACAAGGGCGCGCCTGCGCAGGCCGCCGTGAGCGCCGAAGATCAGGCAATAATGGACTCGGCCGCCGGGCGGGAAATTATCGACTGTATGCGCAAGGCGCACCATCGGGACGAAGCGATTGCGCCCGATATGAATCTGGAACTTGATCTGGGCTTTGATTCCATGGAGCGCGTCGAACTGCTCTCCGGCCTTGAGGAGCGGCTTGATGTCCGCCTGTCCGATGACGACGCCGCCGAAATTTTCACCGTCCGTGATCTGATTGCCCGGCTGGAACGCGAAGCGGGAGGCGCGGCAAACGCGGCCGCCGCGCGCCGGAGCTGGAAAGAGCTTCTGTCCGAAAGCCCCGGAAACGGCGAACCCGTATTCAGCCCTTCGGGAACAGCCGCATCGGTTCTTAAATATATTGTGCTAAAAACGCTTTACTATGGGCTTTTTAAACCGCTACTGCGGCTTAAAACCGGCGGTCTCGAAAATCTGCCAGAAAAAGGCCCGTACCTGATTTGTCCGAATCATCAGAGTTATATCGATCCATTTGTTCTTATCGCGGCGCTGCCATTCAGAGTTTTCAGCAGGATGTTCTTTGTCGGCTACAGCGCGTTTTTCACCGGGCCGGTCATGAAAATCGCGGCCAGAATCCTGAATATTATTCCTGTCGATCCAGATACGCATTTGCTTGGCGCGATGAAAGCGGGAGCGGCAGGGCTGAGGCGAGGCGGGATTCTCTGCATTTTCCCGGAAGGCGGCCGTTCATTTGACGGAGAGTTGACGGAGTTCAAAAAAGGGGCGGCGATTCTGGCGCGCGAGCTTTCCGTACCGGTGGTTCCGGCGGCAATCGCCGGCGCGTATGAAGTCTGGCCGCGCGGCAGCGGCCGTATCCGCCCGCGCAAAGTCCGTGTCGCTTTCGGGGAAGCTTTCATGCCCGCGGAAAGTCCCAAGTCTGACCCGTATCCGGAGGACTCCGAGCGGCTGCGCCAATTGGTAGGCCGTTTATTTGATGATTTACGATCTTTAAAGAAATGAAATAATGAGGAAAACCGCAATGCTGATTCGATCGTTACGGAAAGACGCTCGCAAAGCCGGAAAGTTTTGCAGTTCGCTTTGGAAATTATTGTTAGTTTTATGCCTGATTGCAGGCGTTCCCGCGGCCGCAGAGCAGATTGACGAAAGCCAGATCCTGAGAGCCCTGGACGAACTGACGGGCGTTGCGGCGCGTGTGCGCGGGCTTGAACTCAAAGGCCCCATTCAGAAAGGAATCAAAAGCCGCGAAGAAATTACCGGTTATATGGCCCGGAAAATCAACGAAGATTACCAGATGGATCGGATTTTACTGGAAGAGAAGATGCTGAAAAAAACGGGGCTGCTGCCGGAAAAAATCGACTACCAGCAAACGGTGATTGATCTTCTGACCGAACAGGTGCAGGGGTTTTACGATCCGGAGGAAAGGATGCTGTTTATCGCCTCCTGGCTTCCCATGTCCGACCAGGAATCGGTCATGACGCATGAAATCGCACATGCGCTGCAAGACCAGCATTTTGATTTACAGGCGAGATTTCGCGCCAACCGGAACTCTGATAACGACGATTATTTGCTGGCGCAGCAGGCGCTGTTTGAGGGCGACGCCACGGTAACGGCGCTGCAATTTACCGTCGAGCCGCTCAATCGGCATTTTTCCGACCTGCCCAACCTTGCTTTCATTATGGAAACGCAGATGGATGCCGAGATGTCGAAATCTCCAGCTCTTTCAACCACGCCGCGGTTTCTCAGGGAGACCCTGATTTTCCCTTACGGGTATGGCGCCGCGTTTCTGCAGGAAGCATGGAAACGGAATCCGTCATGGGAAGCCGTAAATAAAATTTACTCGGATCCGCCGGTGTCATCCGAGCAGATCATGCACCCGGAAAAATATTATGGAACGCGGGACAATCCGAAGCCGGTAAACGCCGCGGAAAAAGCGGCGAAACTCGGCGCTGAATGGAAAATCCCCTACAAAAGCGTATTCGGAGAATTTATGCTGGGGCAGATGTTGGAACTTCACATGAGCAAGGACCGCGCCAGGCGCGCGGCGGCGGGATGGGGAGGAGACGAGGTTCTGCTTCTGGAAAACGGCACGGGACGGAATGCCGTCTGGATTGAAACGGAGTGGGACACCGGCGATGACGCGGAAAAATTCTTTGCCGCCATGGACGACTGGTTCCGGCTTCGCTATTCTAAAGTCTCAAGGCGTGTAACTCCGGAAGGATTTTTACTGATTCAGAACGGGGAATTCAGCGCCCTTTTCAGAGAAGGCGCTTCTGTCCGTATTATTTTGGGGCTCCCTGAGGCTGACGGTAAAAAGCTGTATGAGTAAAGGAAGTGCTGACTAAATGGCTGTGCGGGCGAATCACTTCGTTGCGCGGTGTTCGTAACCTCGACATATCATTGATATATGCCTCGGTTCCTGCGCTCCGTGCGCCTCGCGCTTCATCCCGCACAACCATTTATTCAACACTTCCTTTTAATGGTGATGCGTATTTAATCTTTAGGAGAGAAACATGAAAAAATGGGTTTGTTCAGTCTGCGGTTATGTTCACACGGGTGATGAGCCCCCAACCGCCTGCCCCCAGTGCAAGGCTCCAGCCTCCAAATTTAACGAGCAGAAAGCCGGCGGCGCGTTTGCGGCCGAACACGCGGCAGGAGTCGCAAAGGGAGTGGACGCGGATATCGTTAAAGACCTGCAGGCTCACTTTAACGGCGAATGCTGTGAAGTGGGCATGTACCTGGCCATGGCGCGGGTCGCTTTCCGGGAGGGTTATCCCGAAATTGGCCAATACTGGGAAAAAGCCGCTTATGAAGAAGCGGAACATGCCGCCAAATTCGCCGAGCTGCTGGGTGAAGTAATTACCGACAGCACGAAGAAAAACCTCGAAATGCGGATCGAAGCGGAATTCGGCGCCTGTGCCGGCAAAACCGACATCGCAAAGCGCGCCAAGGAAAAGGGACTTGACGCCATTCACGATACTGTCCACGAAATGGCAAGGGACGAAGCCCGTCACTGCGCGAGCTTCAAGGGGCTTTTAGCGCGGTATTTCAAATAACAACATCCGTCTTTTATCCACAAAACCGGCGGTTTTTGGATGGAAAATGCTGATTAATCGTCTGTGCGGGATATTGCGCCTGCCAGTCTGCCGAGACAGGCAGGCGCACAAAGCCGATGCATATATGGAAATATGAGCGCCGCGCAGCCGCAGAGAATTTGGCAATTCGCCCGCAAAGACAATTGATCAGCGTTTTCATGGAAGATACCCTGATATTTCCCTGCAAGAGGCGCATACAGAGCATGGCGAAACACGGAATCAACTGGCCGGAGGCATAAATCCTGCGGCGTTCAAAAAGGCTCAAAAGGCCGCCGGAAAAGAACGTTACAGTTGAGCGAATCCGATCAACCCCGTAATGCTTGAAGATGTTGAAAAAAGCAGGATGAAATATTAATCGGCTGTCAAAAAAACTTTGTAAAATACGCGGACACAAAAGATTATCCTAAAATTTCAGCCGTCTGGCAGTCTATTCCGAGTTAGTTCTGCAGGAAAACCGTAAATTCATTTTAAGTCAGGTAAAAAAAAGGCTGGCGCGCAAAGGATTTAGAGGATGCGCCGATATGGCTTATCAACGCAGGGCTTGCTTATAAAGTGGAACGCATAAGGAAATATTGGTAAATTTTTTGGTTTTGCCTCGTGACATTTACGATTTTTACGGAAAGAGAACGATATGCCCATTACAGAAATCCTTTCGCGAAACGCGGAAAAATTCGGCTCCGATGTCGCGCTTGTCGAAGTCAATCCTGACCGGCGCGAGACGCGGCGCGTCACCTGGCGTGAATATGAACTTATCGAGCCGGAACACGCCCGGTCATACAGGCGCGAAATCACATGGAGCGTTTTTGACGAAAAGGCAAACCGGTTCGCGAATCTGCTTATTTCGCGCGGCATACGCCGGGAGGACAAAGTCGCCGTATTATTGATGAACTGCCTCGAATGGCTGCCGGTGTATTTTGGAGCGCTAAAGGCCGGAACGGTCGCCGTGCCGTTGAATTTCCGGTATTCCGCAGATGAGATAAAGTACTGCCTTACACTCGCGGAGGTTGACGTTTTAATTTTCGGGCCGGAGTTTATAGGGCGCATCGAGGAAATTGCCGACCATCTGCCGCCCCGCCTTGCCCTCATCTTCTGCGGTTCCGAGACATGCCCGACCTTCGCGGAAAGCTACACGGAACTGACCTCGGACTGTTCGTCCGCGCCGCCGGACGTAAAGCTCTCGGACAGCGACATTGCAGCGATATATTTTTCGTCGGGAACAACGGGCTTCCCAAAAGCGATACTGCACGATCACAAAAGCCTGATGCACGCCTGCCGCGTGGAACAGGCGCATCACGGGCAGACGAAAGAAGATGTATTTTTGTGCATACCGCCGCTGTACCATACGGGCGCGAAAATGCACTGGTTTGGCAGTTTTATCGTCGGCGGGCGCGCTGTTTTGCTGAAAGGAACAGAACCGCGCTACATACTTGAAACGGCGGCGCGCGAAAAATGCACGATAGTGTGGTTGCTGGTGCCGTGGGCGCAGGATATTCTGGTCGCCATAGAACGCGGCGATGTCCGGCTGTCCGATTACGAGCTTGGTCAATGGCGGCTCATGCACATAGGCGCGCAGCCCGTGCCGCAGAGTCTTGTCCGCAGGTGGCTGGAACTGTTTCCGCATCACCGGTACGATACGAACTACGGGCTGTCGGAATCCATCGGCCCCGGATGCGTGCATCTTGGCGTCGAAAATACGCATAAGGTCGGCGCGATAGGCGTGCCGGGCTACGGATGGGAATGCAAGATCGTCGATGAAAACGGCGCGCCCGTCAAGGACGGCGATGTCGGCGAGCTGTGCGTGAAAGGTCCCGGCGTTATGCTGTGTTATTACAACGACCGCAAAGCGACGGACGAAACGCTTAAAAATGGATGGCTGCACACCGGCGACATGGCGCAACTGGACGAAGACGGCTTCATATTCCTTGTAGACAGGAAAAAAGATGTGATCATCACGGGAGGCGAGAACATCTACCCGGTGCAGATAGAGAATTTCCTTGCGGCGCATCCAAAGATCAGGGATGTCGCGGTTATCGGCCTGGAGGACGGAAGGCTCGGCGAAATTGCGTGCGCGGTCATTGAGGCGAAGCCGGACGCCTCCATTACGGAGGATGAAATTAACGAATTCTGCCTGGGGCTGCCGCGGTATAAGCGTCCGCGAAAAATCATATTCGCTTCCGTGCCGCGCAACGCGACGGGCAAAATAGAAAAGCCCAAACTGCGCCATATCTACGGCGCGGATAATGTCGTCGCCTCGCAAACAAATAAGTAAAGGGAACCTCTGAGGAAACGCTGATTAATTGTCTGTGCGGGATATTGCGCCAGCGGGCGCACGGAGCCAAGGAACCGAGGCATATATGCTAATATGTTCAGGTTACGGGCGCCGCGCCGCCGTAAACAATTTGGCAATTCGCCCGCGCAGGCAATTAATCAGTGTTTCCTCGAAATATTCTGTTGAAATGCGGTAAATATGGAACACATACAATCTTTGATAAGCTTTTTTCTTCATCTGGACGTACATTTAGCGGAACTGACAAGAAACTACGGATCCTGGATTTACGGCATACTCTTTCTCATTATCTTTTGCGAAACAGGCCTCGTGATCACGCCGTTTCTGCCGGGAGACTCCCTGTTGTTCGTCGCCGGCGCGATTGCGTCGGTCGGAAGCAATCATATAAATGTTCATTTGATTGTGGCGCTGCTGTTTGCCGCCGCCGTGCTGGGCGACGCCTGCAATTACTTCATCGGCAAACTTTTCGGCGAGAAACTTTTCCGAAACCCCGATTCAAAGATATTCAAGCAGAGTTATCTTAAAAAAACACAGGATTTTTATAAGAAACACGGCGGTAAAACCATCATCATCGCGCGTTTCGTTCCCATTGTCCGCACGTTTGCTCCTTTCGTGGCGGGAATGGGAAAAATGAAATACGTCCGTTTTCTCGCTTATAATATTGTCGGCGGCGGCGTATGGGTGGCGGGTTTCACATATGCGGGATACTTCTTCGGCGAACTGGAATTTGTAAAAAAGAATCTGACCGTTCTGATTCTTGTCATCATATTTGTTTCCATACTGCCGGCCGTGATTGAAGTCTGGCGAAATACGCGAAAAAAGTGACCAGTGATCAGTGACCAGTGGTTAGAAAAAATCCGCCGTGAACCATCTTTGGGTAACTTCTGGAATAAAGCTATGGGCGAGCGTTTCATGGAGGGATGGAGGTGATATGAAACTTTCGGATATTGCCAAAAAACTGGGCTGCGAAATGACGGGGCATGATGTGGAAATCGCGCGGGTCGCGGGCATTGACGAAGCCGGCGAGGGCGATCTGACATTTGTTTCCAACCGCAAATACATAAGCCGCATAAAAACCACCGGGGCTTCGGCAATTATTCTGGGAAAAGATATACCGCCGGTAGATATCCCCAGTCTGCGGACGGACGATCCATATTTCGCGTTCGCCCGCGCGCTTGAAATTTTCTTCGCGCCGCCTGTACCTGAACCCGGCGTTCATCCGACGGCGGTAATCGGCGAGGACGTAATCCTTGGCGCGGGAGTGAATATCGGCGCTTACGCCGTCATAGGGCGCGGCTGCCGGATCGGCGATGAAACGACGATTTATCCTCATACTGTGCTATATCCGGACGTTGTTGCCGGACGCAACTGCGCGTTTCATTCGCAGGTAACGGTGCGCGAGGGATGCCGGATAGGCGACCGGGTTATTTTGCAGAACGGCGTCGTTGTCGGCGGCGACGGCTTTGGATTCGCTCCGCTCAAAGATGGAACTTTTTATAAAATCCTCCAGACCGGTTCGGTCATAATTGAGGACGATGTGGAGATCGGCGCAAACACCGCCATAGACAGGGCGGCGATCGGCGATACGATTATTCGCAAAGGCGCCAAGCTGGATAATCTGGTGCAGGTTGGACACGGCGCCGAGATCGGCGAAAATTCGGTGCTGGCTGCGCAGGCGGGCCTTGCGGGAAGCACGCGGCTTGGGCGCGGCGTCTGGGTTGGCGGTCAGGCGGGATTTGCCGGACATCTTGAAGCAGGCGACGGCGCGGTAATTCCGGCGCAGAGCGGCACATCGCACGACATTCCCGCGGGCGCGATCGTATCAGGTTCGCCCGCCTTTAAAAATTCCGACTGGCTGCGTTCGACCGTTGCTTTCGCGAAACTTCCGGAAATAGCCCGCCGCGTCAGGGAGCTCGAAAAAGAGCTTGCGCTGCTAAAATCAGCGATCAGTGGTTAGCGTTCGATTTCTATTGGCAAAATCGAACAGCTAAATAATTTAAAGGGGTGTTTTCAATGTCCGCAAAGGAACAACTTATCAATATTTTAGAATTCATGGGCGAAGACGAAGCAAACCGTGTTTTGCTTTACGTCAAAGAAGCGTTTTTTTTAAAGCCGAAGACCTGGGACGACATAGCGGAAGACGATCCGTTGCCGGACGAAGTAGCGGCTTTTAAAGAATACAGCGCAAGCAAATAAAAAGTCCCTCCTGAACCGCCCCGAGAATATATGAAACCGGGCGTGTGCCGGAAAAGTTTGAGACATGGTGCTGCTATCGTCTCGCCGGCGGAATGCTTTGCAATTTATGCCGAATTTGAATCCCCGCAGGAGCGGGGACGGCCGCAGCGTTTGTGCCGGATTTGCCGCGTGAATGTAGCGCACTGGCTTTCGCACGCATTTTGTAGAACACGCCGGCGAGGACGCCAGCAACGCCATATCAACTCGCCTATAACTTCATTCAGAAGTTACCCTCCAAAGATGGTTCACGGCGGATTTTTCTGATCACTGACCACTGGCCGCCGTGAGGCGGCTATTATCTGTAACTTTTGCGGCGCGCGCCACGTATCAACATTCATGCCATAAAAATGACTGCAATATCCGGGCTGATGAAGGGAGCGGCGTATGAAATTCCTGTGGGCTGATTTTCGTTACGCGTGGCGCGCGGCGCGGCGTTCTCCGGGCGTGACGCTTGCGATTATCGCCATGCTGGCTTTGGGAACGGGCGGCGTAACGGCGGTTTTTAATCCGATCTATTCGCAGGTCTTCGCCCCGCTTCCTTTTCCTCAACCGGAACAACTGGTGCGCATCGGCGGAGATATTCCGCTGTTTAACATTAAAAACAACAGATTTGAACGCAGGGAGGAGCTTGACCGGATTTTTTCAAATCTGACGGCTTATGCGCCTGTTTTAGGATTAGATATTACCTTGCCTGATACGGGAAAAAACAAACAAGTTTACGAGGTGGATGTCAGCGAGGAGTTTTTTGAAACGCTGGGCGTTCTGCCTCTGCGTGGTTCCGATTTTAGACATAGCGAGGAAAGACGCGCTGTTGTTGTCAGCAACAGCTTCTGGCGCAATGAACTGATGGGGGCGGATGATGCAATCGGCAAACCGATTCGAGCCTATGGCTTGCAGCATTCCATTGTCGGCATTATGCCGGAATCCTTTGATTTTCCGGCTGGCGCCGACATTTGGACGTATCGGGCGGGAGGGGAAACGTTTGAAAGGAACACCAGGCAATATCTTGGGCGTCTGCGGCCTGAAGTATATCCCGGCAAAGCGGCTGAAGAACTGAGAACTCTCGAATTTAAGCCCGGAGAGGGATTATTCGGAAACGCCGGTCCGGCGATACAGTCATTAAGGACGATTCTTTACGGCGACCGGCGGCCTGTGTTGTTGATGCTTGGATCGTCGGCGGTTTTATTCCTTCTGCTGGTGTGCGCCGGCGTAATGAATCTTCTTGTCACTCAAGGTGCGCGCAGACAATCCGAAATGGCGATACGGCTGATTCATGGCGCGACGCGCCGTAACCTGGTTTTTCAACTCATGCGTGAGACGCTGCCATTGGTCATCGCAGGAGCTTTGGCTGGAGCCTGGCTTTCAGAACTCGTAAGCGCGTGGCTAATGTCACAGTTCCCGGCGTTGCATGGCGGCGAAGTTGTCCTGCCCGTCAAAATGGCGTTTTTCGCGGCGCTGGTTTTTGCTGTGACTATTATTGGCGGATTAACGCCGGCTTTGTACGCTACCGGCTTCAATCTGAATACGTATTTAAAATCAGGCTCTAACTCCAGGCGACGGTTTGGGCCATTTTCCTTTTCTCTGCGAGAAATACTGGTAGGCGTTCAGTTGAGTTTGTCTCTGGCGCTTCTGACGGGAGTGGTATTGCTGGTAAACAGCCTGATTTTTCATGTAGATGTCCCCATCAGTTGGTCATCCCGTGATATGGCTGTTGTGCAGGTCACATATCCAAAAACCCCAATAACACCGTTGCCTAAAAGAAACACAACCACTGTAGAAGAAGCCGCGAAGTATATTGCAGATAACGCGTCACAAGTAATTGAGCCCGCAACCCGCCAGGCGATGTTCTTTCAAGAATTCCAGAATAATTTGCGTACAATGCCGGAGGTTGACAACGTTGGGATCTTTAACCCCATACCGTTTTCACCGGAGGCTGTGCGCAGGAATCAGAGTCGTGGGAAAGCATATAGAACACCGTCTCCGAAAGTTGGAGAGCGGCGCAGAGAAGAGGCTTTCTATGTAGAAGCGTTTATGAATGCACAAACAAGTCCTGAAGGGTTTGATTTGTTTGGAATCCCGTTTATAGCCGGACGTCCTTTCTCTCAAATGGATATAAACAATACGCTTGCGCTGTACCTCGAAACTTTAGCGTTGGGAAGAACGAGTCCCGGTGTCGGCAAGGCGATTATTAATCAGTCTTTAGCGAAGGAACTGTGGCCGGGAGAAAGCGCTGGAAACGCGGTTGGAAAAATAATCTATGATGGGCGTTCTAATACACATAAGGTTGTGGGCGTAGTGTCGGATATCCACTTTGTTAGTAACAATAAAGATCTTATTGCGGAAGTCTATTTTCCGGCGGACAACTATCGTAGAACGCAGACATT
>JAIRVC010000257.1 GCA_031254095.1 Acidobacteriota bacterium | reverse complement strand
AACGCGAGGTCACGCCCGATTTGGACAATATGCTTAAAATCTCCAGCGACGCGCGCAAGATCGGCCTTGATATGAGGCTGATGAACGGCAATCTTCCGGATCATCCGGGGAGCAAGGTTAATCTATGCACTGACAATATCTTTAATATATGGAAAGAGAATGAAAAAGACCGGCTCACACAGCTTATGTTCTGCGATTTTTCTACGCCGCACGCAAAGGGTTTTAACATTTATGACGATATAAAAGAAAAATTGATTGCGATGGGCGTTCCGGAAAATGAAATCGCGTTTATTCATGACGCCGGAACAAGAGCGCGGAAAGAAGAGCTTTTCGAGCGGGTGCGTCAAGGAGATGTGCGGATACTTTTCGGGAGTACATCAACGGCGGGAACCGGCGTAAATGTGCAGGATCGGCTGATAGCCATTCATGATCTCGATTGTCCGTGGAGGCCGTCTGATCTTGAGCAGCGGCGAGGCCGCATTGACAGGCAGGGGAACAATAACCAAAAGGCGCATATCTACCGCTATGTCACGGAAAAAACAGCGGACGCATGGCTTTGGGAGCAGATAGGAAAGAAACTCGCTTTCATTAACCAGATCATGACAAGCAAAACGCCGCTTGCGGGAGTGTATGAAAACATTGACCGCACTGCGCTTGAGTATGATGAAATAAAAGCTATCGCATCGGGAGACCCGAAGATTCAGAGAAAAATAGAATTGGACAGGCAGGTTGCGGAACTCACAACGTTGCTGGTGGCGCATAAAAACAAAATCTACAGCCTTGAATACAAAATTGCGGCGGAATATCCCAAACGGATTAAAAGCGCGGAGGCTGTGCTTGCGGGATACAGGGAAGATCAGGCGCGTCTTTGGGCAAATACGATTCAGGACGGGTTTTCGCCCATGACAATCGGCAATATAAGGCATACGGAAAAGGCATTGGCCGGACAGGCGCTGATTGACTCATATGGAAAAATTGTCGGGGAAACTATAAGAATCGGCTCTTATCGCGGTTTTGATTTGTCGCTGGCGTTTGACGTCGGCCGAAATGAGATCATGGCTGTGCTTAAAGGAACACTGCCGCATACAACGGCATTGGGAAATGATGTTCATGGGAATATCGCGCGGCTGAACAATGCTCTGAACAACATACATGATCAGGTGAAATACGCGGAGCAGAACCTTGAAAAAATCTACAAGGAACTTGAAAGCGCAAAAGAAGAAAAAGTTAAGCCCTTTGAATATGAGGGTGAACTCAGGGAAGCGGAGCGGGAGCTTGAAGAAATAAATGCGCAGCTGAATGTGGATATTGTTAAAAATGAATCCGTGGAAGCCGGACAGGAAGCAGATAGCCATTCTGCTGACTATATGAAAAATCCGAAAGATATGCCGTCGTTCGACGGTATTGAAAATGAACGTCAGGACATGATTGAAACCAGCATTGCCGCCGAGGAAATGGATTCATATGACTTGGAAGATATGCAGTCACACACGACAGCTGATTTGGCGAATAATGAAAACATCGGTGAAAATGATCCGGATATCGGCGCAATTGGATTGAAGCAAATTTTTCGGAGCAATCAGGGACGCTTTATTATTGCAACGATTCCGCCGCATAATCAGGTAAAAGCTCCGAAATACGGCGACGCGGGAATGGATTTGTAATCGGGATTATTCTGGTTTTACTGAAAACCTTGCTCGGTTCAGTCGGATTATTCTGGTTTTGCTGAAACCTCTGTTCCCACAAGGAGGGGGCTGGCTGCCTGCTTTTTTGCTTCCTCCCGCTCGCGGCGTGTCGCGTAGGCTTTTCTTGACATCTCCGAACGCTGCTCCGGTGAATATGCCGCCGCCCGCGCCGCGCCACCCTTCCTCCCCATTTTGCCCAATGTTTCGGGACTTAACGCCCTTTTCCTGGCGCTTATCCTGCCCATCCTGCTCATTTCGCCGGGCGTCTCAGCTCTGATTCGCCCGCCGAGACGGCCAAGCAGCGCCGCCGCTTCTTTTGCTTTTTCAAGTTCAGTTTCATCCATATAAATACTTATATCATACTGCCGGTTATTGGTCATGCTAAACCTGTGATATTCACCTATGTCATTCATTATGCTGTATATATATGTTGACGTACATACGTGTGTATGGTAATCTATATGTGGTTGTTTTGATTGACTTATGGAGGAAAATCGACATGGATAACGCTCAGAATCTGCTTGCCGCCGTCATTGCCCACAACGCCAATAGCTTCGCTTCATTCGCCGCCGCGCGGAGACTCATTCAGCACTTC
This sequence comes from Acidobacteriota bacterium, assembly GCA_031254095.1. GTDB lineage: Bacteria > Acidobacteriota > UBA6911 > UBA6911 > UBA6911 > UBA6911. The sequence goes on along the minus strand of JAIRVC010000257.1, from coordinate 1,882 downwards.
GGTACGGTGCAGGGATTGGCTTGCGCGTCAAAAGAGGAAATGCGCGCCGTTGGAAAGATTTCAGAGAAACAGGCTGCCGCTCTGCATATTGCGCTCGAACTGGGACGCGAAGTGTGCAGTTCACCTCTGCGCGCCGGAGAGAGATTCTCTTGCAGCCGTGAGCTTTTCCACCGGTACAGAGCAAGGTTTTTCTCCGCAAGAAGGGAACACTTCTTCTCGCTTCAGTTAAACTCTAAAAACCAGTTAATCCGAGAGGCGCTCGTTTCCGTGGGAAGCCTGAATATTGCCGTTGTTCATCCGCGGGAGGTCTTTTCATTCGCCGTAAAGGACAGCGCTTCGGCGCTTATTCTACTGCATAATCACCCTTCAGGAGACCCATCGCCGAGCAGCGAAGACCGCGATTGCACAAAACGACTCGTTGACGCCGGGAAAATCCTGGGGATAAAGGTTATCGATCACATCGTTATCGGCCATGACAGTTATTACAGCTTCGCAGATGAAGGCCGGATTGAAGACAATTAGACGCTTGGGAATCATCTCTAAAGTAAAACAGCGCTGCGAAAAACATCATAAGAAAGAGGACGTTATGAAACAGGGATTAGTTATCAGGTATTTTATGGGAGGCTACTACATATGTGACGGTAAGCCGCCTGAAGGTTGTGAGAACGACGGGGAGCTATATGTCGGAGAAACAATAAAATGGTTCGAGACGTTTGATGAAGCGGCCGGAATGCTGAAATGTATCGACGCCGCTTATGGATATACAGAAGAAATATAGGTTTAACTTCATATTATGGCGGGATGGCGGGCGGGAAACGCCCGCCGGAAAGGATGCATAATGGCTGATCTGACAGTAAACGGCGTTACAACAACCACAGAATACGGACAGGAGCAACACGAATATTTTTCCCGTAAAATTGGCAGGCAGGCTAAACAGTATTGCTCATACGATTATCGCCACACGGACGGAGAACTGTTCAGCTGCGTTAAGCCCACGCTTGCAGCGTGCAGGGCTTCCCGTGATGAATGGCTGAAAAAAGCGGTTTCCCGCGCTTTGCGCAAATAATGTGCATTCAGGCGCTTTCCGGCTAAACTAACGCATTTTTCTATAGTGTTCAAAAAACGCCATATCGGGAATGTCCGATATGGCGTTTTTCTTTAGGCATTTCATTTGTCCAGCCATTTTCTGTATGCTGCAAACAGTGCAGAATTGCTTGACGCTAATGACAAGTTATTTATCAACAATGCCTAACACGACTTCTTTTTCATTGCGGTTATCGGTATAGAATAGAACCTGTTTTCTACCGATTACTTTGCTGTGAATCTCGCCGTTTCTGCGGTGCATGGTGGAAAATGTCCTGGCGACCGCTTCATCCATCGTCCAGGAAAGGCCGTCCGCGTCGCCGCCGCGCCAAACTTTAAAGCGTTTGGGCAGGTCTCTTTTAGTGTCGGCGAAGGCTTGGCTGTCACGAAAATCCGCAAATAATACGCGCCAGTAATCCTCGTGAAAGCCCGGAAGCTCCACATCTCTCCAAATAGCCATGATCAGTTTCGCTGCGCGCTCGTAGCCGATTGCTTTACAAATGACAAGCTCTTCAAACGCATTCAGGCGATAGGGACGGGCAGCCAGCCAAACATAATCTTCAAATCTTCCTTCATCTATGGCCTTTTTTCTTGCGACAACCCATGCTTCATATTCCACGTTCAACGTGTCGTCGTACCTTGAGCCATGATAAATTTCGGCGGTAAATGGACTATGAATCCATGTATCCCCAAAATGTTCTTCAAGATGGTCTTGCAGGTATTGGTTCAGCATCCTCCGCCTTTTGTTGTTGTGATTATTTAAAAAATACACCATTTTTACTCGAATTGCGAATGCTCT
>JAIRVC010000135.1 GCA_031254095.1 Acidobacteriota bacterium | reverse complement strand
GGCTGCGAAGATTCGGAGAAAAACGAAAAGGATTGTCAGGGCAATCCTTTCCCCGTTTGCGGCGACTGCTTGTGGGCAAGGGGCGTTCTGCGCTGCGCCTAGGGAAATGCTGATAAATTGTCTGCGCGGGCGACTTGCCAAATTGTTTACGGCTGCGCGGTGCTCGCAACCTCAACATATTTCTGTATATGCCTCGGTTCCTGCGCGCCGTGCGTCTCGCACTTCATCCCGCGCAGACAATTTATCAGCATTTCCTTTGCGAAACACAGATTCCCTTCGCGTTACTGTGACGCCAGCCGTTTCTGGTTTTCAGCCACATACTCCGCCGCTTTTGCGTCTGTGATTTTATACAGGAATGTGTACATGAGCATACAAATCAGATAGATCGCCGCCAGGAGCAGGCCAAACCACCGGACAAAGATCTGAGGATTTGATATGGAAGTCATTAGCGCTCCATCGACAACTTCCTGTTTATAACCGGAATTAGTCAGCATAAAAGCCGCAATCGGAGACGAAGCGGCCAGCCCGACTTTCATCGGAATGTTATACAGCGACACGACAAAAGCGCGGGTATCTTTGCCTGTTTTGTAAAGCTGGTACTCGGCGGCGTCAAGAAACAGGTTGACCCCGACCGCGCCGACAAGCGCCGCGCCGAAACCTAAAACCGCGGATACGACAATGTAGAACCAGACATTCTGGTGCGCGAATAACCCTACCAGCGTCATACATGCCGCGCCGAACAAAGCCGAGGTTATGGCCGAGTTCCTTTTGCCTATTTTCTTCGCAACGGGTGCCATGACAAACGACGCCACGCAGGCCACGATTGCCAATATCGTCGCCGATACCGGCTGCATGTTGACGTTGCCGATTGAGTACTGGAAGTAGTATATCCCGAGCGACGCGACCAAAAGCACGGCGGTCGTGCTGAGCGAGTTCGCTATCAGCACAACCCATATCTGTGAATTTCGCAATGTCTGCCCATACATCTGGCCGACGCCTACGCTCATCACATTTTTCAAATCCCGGCTATATATATCAAATTCCTTTGTTTTTACGAACATAACCAGCGACGACATTAACATCATCGCGCCGTAGATCATTGATACAATGAGAAATCCGTTTCTGCCATGCGCCAGGACGTAATTTATAAACGGAAGCGTCACGGCGGATACGATGATTGTCGCGACGCGCATACCCTGCATCACCTTGGCGCTGATCGCCATGCGATTTTCCGTACTCGCCCCCGTGATATTGGCCATCAGTCCGAATTGAGCGGTAATAAGAGAGTTCATCGGGGCGTTCTGGAGTATGTAGCCAATACAGACTATTATCGCTTTCGCTCCAAGCGTGATGTCGGGATTGATGAACATCATGAATACGCCGATTTGAATCAGAAATACACTGATCAGTATCCATGATCGGTACTTTCCCCATTTCATATTGGATTTCTGTACTATCGGCCCGACGATTAACGCGAATGAAAAGTCGGCCACGCGCGAAATCAACAGAATTGTCGCTACAATGGCCGGGGTTATTCCCGCAAAATCCGTCAGGAAATACATCAGGTAATACATGGGCACCGATGTTCCCAGCGCCATCCCTATGTTTTGAAAAAAATACAGCCAAGGTATACTTTTGGGCATCTGTTTAGCGTCTGTTAATTTCATGCTCCCATTTTACAAAATTACGCAGTAAACTCAAGCTTCGCGCAGGCGGTACTATTTAAGGACGGTTCCGCGTAATTGCGCGAGCAACGAAAAACAGGAAGATAAAACAAATAAAGGAAAAGGAAATAGATATGAAACGATGTGTTGTTACGATTTTTTTTGTCTTGATGGTAATGACCGTGGCCTGTACGACCGCGGATCAGGCGGTTGTTGACCGGGCGACGGAGACCCGGACAACCGTGGATCCGTGGAACGGGACATGGAAGCTGAACCCTGAAAAGTCCACCGCCCCGGGAGGGCGCATACCCCATCCAACCTCCATAAATATAATTACGGTCGAGGGCGATACGCTGACTATGGTCGCTGACCATACCGATACCGAAGGAAACTCGGAACATGTGGAATACACCGCGAAACTGGACGGCAACGAATATCCCGTCACATCAACGCCGCCGGGGCCAGACCCTTATACCATCTCTTTGAAAAATATCGACGCGCGCACACGGGAATTTGTCGAGGTTTTGGGAACCTTCACCATCAAAGGCCGGGATGTCTTATCCGAGGACGGCATGACGTTCGGCCGCGTGGTGGAAATGAAAGACCCCGAGGGCAACGACGCCAGCGTCGTTCAATTTTTCGAGAAGCAGTAAAACATCCTGAGGATCGACATGATAAACGCATTTGAGACGTTCCCGCATTTGCTTTCCCCGTTAAAAATTGGAAGCGTGGTGTTCCGCAACAGGATGTTCAGCGCTCCGATAAGCTCCGCCGAAGTAGTATACGACGGCCAGCCCGGCATCGACGCGGTTATGTATCACGAGAGAAAAGCCATGGGCGGCGCGGCGGCAGTCATATACGGAGAGGTCGATGTCGATCCTGATGAGTTTAAGGCCGGAAGATGGCCGAGGGAAATCACACGGAGAAGCAATTACAATTACCCGCGCCTCGCAAGCGCCATCACGCGCCATGGGGCGGTCGCCGTCGTCGAGCTTTGTTTCGCGGGCGTCCATTCCCGCTTCTATGACAGCGGGAATGGCAAGCCCGCGTGGGGGCCGGTAGATATGACGCTGCCCAACGGGCAAAAAGTCGCCGCGATGACCGACGATCGTATACTTGAGGTCATCGCGGGCTTCGGGAAAGCCGCTCTTGCCGCGAAAGAAGCGGGTTTCGACATGGTATGCCTGCACGGGGCTCACGGTTTCGGCCTTCAGCAATTCATGTCGCCGGCCATGAATACCAGAACGGACAGATGGGGCGGGAACACCGAAAATCGCTGCCGTTTCGCCGTCATGGCGATCGAAGAGATACGCAAAACCTGCGGATGGGATTACCCCGTTGAGATACGCATAAGCGGCAGCGAGATCGCGAAAGACGGCTACGGCATAGACGAGGGATGCCGCATCGCCGAACAGCTTGACGGGATTGCCGACGTTATCCATGTTTCCGTAGGAGCGCTTGATCGATTCAACGCGGAGTCGTTTTCGCGCACCAGCCTGAGCATGTTTTACCCCCAGGGCAGAAACGTCGAATATGCCGCGGAAATAAAAAAGCGCGTAAAAAAATCTCTCGTCGGCACTGTCGGCGGCCTGAGCGATCCGTATTTCATGGAGGATATTCTCGCTTCCGGCAAGGCGGACATTGTCTACATGGCGCGCGAGCTTGTCTGCGACCCAGACATGCCCGACAAGGTTCGGCGCGGCCGCCCTGAGGATATACGCAAATGTATGCGATGCCTTAACTGTTTCGCGGAAGGCGTAGCGCACGGCGATATCCTGTGCGCCATCAACCCGGAAATAAGCCGCGAGCGGGAAGCGTACTACGCCCTTCCGCAGCCGGTAAAACAGCGTGTTCTTGTTATAGGCGGCGGCATCGCCGGTATGCAGGCGGCGCTTACCGCGAGCGGTTACGGCCACGATGTAATCCTGTGCGAAAAGAGCGGGGAGCTCGGCGGCCGCATTTTATGCGAGCGCGACGTGCCGTTTAAAAAACGCCTGCATGAATATATCCTGCAGCAGAGGGCGCTTATCGCAAAATCAAACATAGACCTGCGGCTTGACGCCGAGGTCACGCCGGAATACGCCGAAAACGAGCGCCCGGATATCGTTATCGCCGCCGTTGGTTCGGACCCGATCACGCCGGACATTCCGGGGATAGCCGGCGGCAATGTCTATCAGGCAATTGAGGCGTTTAAAAAACCCGATCTTGTCAGGGGCAAAACCGTGGTTCTCGGCGCGGGCCTTGCTGGAACTGAACTGGCGATCTATCTCAAAGGCGAGTTTGGCATCGACGTCGAAATAGTGGAAATGCTCGGAGACATAAGCGCCGGTGGCAATCACACTCACAAGATGGCGGTATACGACATAATTGCGCAAAAAAATATCCCCATTCATTTCAATACGAAAGCCGTGGAGATAACATCCGGAGGGGTAAAGTGCCTGGGGCCGGAAGGAGAAGTATCTTACAACGCCGATACCGTGATCTGCGCGACAGGCATGAAACCGCTCCAGGAGGAGGCCATGAAGTTCAACCGCTGCGCGGAAGTTTTCCACATGATAGGCGATTGCCGTAAAGCCGCGAACATCCTTTTTGCCAATAGCACGGCACATACGGCGGCAAAATTTATCGGAAGGCAGGGCCGCCGCGAGGCGGCCAGTGGCTAGTGAATAGTGGCTAGTGGCTAGTGGTTAGAAAAATCCGTCGCGAACCATCTTTGATGGTAACTTCCGGAATCAGTTATACGCGAGGCTGACGCATAAATGAAATGAACGGCAAATTAAACGCGGCGATTCCTTCGCTGGCTTCCAACTCCGTTTATCTTGGCATGATGCTGGCGATCGTTGGCGGCTTTACGGACGCGTATACGTTCATAAGCAGAGGCGGCGTGTTCGCAAACGCTCAGACAGGAAATATGGTTTTGCTTGCGGCAAAAGCGGCCGAAGGGAACCTGCATGGAGCTTTGTTGCACATCCCGCCCATTCTGGCTTTCATTTTGGGCGTCCTCGTGTCGGAAACCGGGAAACTTCCAAATGTGCGGCATGTAATATACAGCTATCGGCGTTCGATTCTTATTTTGGAATGTTCAGTTTTAATCATTGTCGGATTTTTGCCGGAAAGCGTACCCAACATTGTAGTCACAATGTGCATCGCGTTTGTCACGTCGTTGCAGATTTCCACATTCAACAAGCTCGACAAGTGGGCATACAACTCAACGGTAACGACAGGGAATCTTCGCACGGCGATACAGGCCGCCTATCTGGCCGTCAAGGAGCATAATCAGGAAGCCGGAAAACAGTTTAAAGAATTCCTTGCGATCCTGATTTCCTTTACATTCGGGGCGTTGTCCGGAACATTTTCCACGGTTTATCTTGGGAAAAGCTCGATCTGGATTGCTTCAGGCGTACTGGTCGCCGCCTTGATCCTGTACCATCGGGATCGCGGCTATTATCGAAGACCGCAGTCTTTGAATAATTAATTAAGCCGCCTCACGGCGGCCAGTGGTTAGTGATCAGTGGTCAGAAAAATCCGCCGCGAACCATCTTTGATGGTAACTTCCGTAATGAATAAGATAAAATTTATACTAAAAGTTTATTAGGAGAAATATTTGTGAATTTACCGGTTCCGGTCATAACAATTGCATTATTAATCGGTTCAAACGTATTCATGACATTTGCCTGGTATGGACACTTGAAGTTTCCAGCGGTTTCAATGTGGAAGGTGATACTTATAAGCTGGGGAATCGCTTTTTTTGAATATTGCCTGCAGGTTCCGGCCAACAGGGTTGGATTCAGTTATTTTAACGCGGCGGAACTTAAAACAATTCAGGAAGTTTTGACGCTTTCCATCTTTATGATTTTTTCCGTCTTCTATCTCGGCGAATCCTTGAAATGGAACTATATTGTCGGCTTTGCCATGATTGCCGGAGC
>JAIRVC010000095.1 GCA_031254095.1 Acidobacteriota bacterium | reverse complement strand
CAGTGGTCAGTGATCAGTGATCAGTGGTCAGAAAAATCTGCCGTGAACCATCTTGGAGGTAACTTCTGGAATGAAGTTATTTGCGAGTCAAATCTGGAGGGCATATGTTTATTTCGGATTTAAAATACGCGTGGCGTGGATTAGTTCGCAATCCCATGATTATGATAATAATAATTGTTTCCCTTGCGGCTGTAATAGGGCCGTGCGCCGCTTTATTTGGAATTACGGAGCAATTCTTTTTTTCCGGCAGCGCGCAATATCTGCCGAAATCACTTATGGAATTATATGTGAAATATCCTGATTCCGCTTCCCGGTCTTTATTATATAAGGAATATGATTTTCTGCGGCGGAATTCAAATAATTTCAGCGAAATTATGGCAACTGCCCGCATCGGCGGAATTCTTAATTTAAACGGCGCTAAAGAAATAAGCTTCCTCGAAGCAGTATCGTCGAATTATTTCTCAGTGCTCATGAGTAACGTCGCGCCCGGGCGAAAATTTACGCCTGCCGACGATTTTCATCAAAACGAGATTCCGGTAATAATCAGCCATTCGTTATGGCAAAGGCGGTTTGATAATTCTTCTGATATTATTGGCAGATCGTTCATTCTGGGAAGCAGGCCGGTTGTGATTATAGGAGTGGCCGAACGCGGATTTCGAGGAATCGGCAAGGTGGCAACGACGGAAATATGGGTGCCGATGGAATGCTGGTATGCGCCATCCGAATATAAAAATGAAATGCAAATTGAGGTATATGGAATGCCGCGCGCCGCAACGGTCGCGCCTCAGGTTGAAGACGAACTGCGCATAGTTTCAGAAAGGCTGAACGAGCTATATCCCGGCGCTAATAACAAATATGAAATAATGTATACCTCTGCCCGGAACGAAAAAATGCGCCTGGCGTATTTTGTCCGCGCAACCATATTTTTCCTGTCTATGACGGTATTGATTGTCGCCTGGGTCAACGTCTGCACGCTGTTGCTCGCCAGAACCGCCGGACGGCGGAAGGAGATAGCCCTAAGAATTTCCGCCGGCGCGGGCAGGTTTCAATTATTCAGGCTGTTTTTCATTGAAGGGCTTTTTATCGCTATCGCGGTTTTTGGATTATCGGTTTTGTTTGCTTATTTTTTAATAAATGCCGCGCCGGTTTTATTGAATTCCCCTGTTTTCCCTGTAACAATAAAGTTTTCCCTGAATTACAGTATTCTGGCGTACGCAATGCTGCTGGCTTTACTGACCATAATATTATTTGTACTTTTTCCAATGAAACAAACGAGTGAGAAATCGGTAATCGACACATTAAAAAGCGATTACCCTGTTATTAATAAAAAATCACGCATATCCGGATTCGCGCTTTTATTTGTCGTGCAAATCTCCGTTATTCACGCGCTTTTAAGCGGCGGCGGAGCATTGCTGTCAAATTACTACAACACTATTCAAAAAACAAATATGGGTTTCGACAGCGGCAAAACACTTCTTCTGTTTAGTATAGTTCCGCAGATTGGCGATAATAATAACATGCGGGAAGTCGATTATGCCGGCCTTGCGGAACACGTATTAACGGTTCCCGGAGTCAGGAATGCTGCTTATATCGATCAAATGCCGCTCGATCTTTCCGGAAGCTTTATGAAATATTATGTTGAATCAGGCATCGGCGCAGGCGGTGGAAATATTTCCAGAGAAATCGGCGTGGCAAGAATTGGCGCCGGCTATTTTGAAGTTTTTGGCACGACTATTCTTCAAGGCAGTGGATTTAAAGGCAGCGAGAACGAAAACCGGCAGGCGGCAGTTATAAACAGATGCCTTGCGGAGCTTGCGTATCCGGATATATCTGATCCGGATGAAATCATCGGGCGTTATTTAAAAACACGCGATAATGGAAATATCCGCATTGTCGGCATAGCCGAAAACGGAAAATACGGCGAGACGCGAGAGGCGCAAAAGCCGTTTATGTATGTAATGGCGCCCGGAATTTCAGGGCAATCATGGACGCTGGCGGTTGAGGCTCATGCAAAACAGTCAAAACATCTCGTTAATGACGTAAGAAAACTCATTGATAAAGCAGAGCCGCTATCATTTGTATACTCTGTAAAGACACTGCAGGAGCATTTGAAAGAAGCGGAGTTTGCGAATGTAATAGCGGTTCGTTTAATGATCGGCATTGGCGGTATCGCTCTCTTTATCGCTTCGATAGGGCTTGCGGGCTTTGTTGCTTTCTGGGTGAGAAAAAGCAGCCGCGCGATTGGAATAAGAATGGCTCTCGGCGCTTCGCCGGCCGCCATTGTAAAATATATGGAATTACGTTTTCTTACGCCCGTGTTTATTGGAATTTTAATTGGCACAATAGTGACGTGGCGGGTATCGCAATTAATTTCCGGATTTGCCTTTAAAATAAACAGTATGGACGCCGCCGGTTATTTGCTGAGCGCATTGTTTATTATTTTGACGACTTTTATTGTAGTGTTAATTCCGGCAATTAAAGCCGGTATGGTCAACCCAAATGTCGTCTTACGAAAAGAAGAATAAGTAAAATTTTTAATAAAATGGAAATTGCAGACAAGGAATATATACAGCGCTGCCGGAACGGGCAAACGGAAGATTTTCGGTTCCTTGTGAACAGATATCAGAAATCCGTGTTTTCATTTCTTTCGACGAAGCTGTGCAATATGTCCGATATCGAGGAAGCGGCGCAGGAATCTTTTGTTCGCGCTTTCATGGCAATAAGGAAAATTAAAAAACCGGAATCCTTTCATTCGTGGCTTCTTGGAATAGCCCGGCGAGTGGCGCTCGAACAGCACCATACTCAAAAACGCCGGCGTCTGGAATGCGCGATTGAAGAAGATATAGAGGCCGCTCAATCCGGTAATACGGAAACAGGTTCGCTTGATGAAGCGATTGCGGCCCTGCCCGAAAGCTATCGCCGGTTGATACTAATGCGGTATTACGAGGGGCAATCCTGCCGCGAGATAGGGCTGAAACTTGAAATACCGATCGGCACGGTAACGAAAATGCTTTCCCGCGCATATGCGCTGCTGCGCGGGGAATTGCGGGCTCGCGGAGATTTCTGATGGGAACATTTGTAAAAGGACATGCCATGAACTGCGTGGAATTTAAAGACACTCTGTTCGCTTATATCGAAGGATTGCTTGACAAAGAGGAAGCTGGCCAATCTCTTGAACATTTGCGTCAGTGCCCTCAATGCCGGGCCGAACACGAAGCCTTTGTCCGGCTGCAAAAACATCTTTCCGCCCGGGATGAACAATTCGCGGGGATGTCCGTTGTTGAACCCGTTATGAACCGGATTCTTCAGGAAAAAACCAGGGAATCGCTGATTATCAGTTTGTTCCGTACACGATGGGGCATGGGATTGAGCGCGGCAGCGGGCGTTGCGCTTGTCGTTTTGATCGTATTTCTTCTTATGCCCGGCGGGCAGGCAACCGCCGCGGAAATTATAGAACGGGGCGTTCGTGCAGTTTCAAAACTTGAAAGCGTACATATGCAATGCAGGGCGCGAACGCTTCCGAACGACAATTTCGACCTGATCGGAGCGGATTACGATTTTGCCGATTTGGAAATATGGAAACAGTTCGGCGATCAAAAACAATGGCGAATAGACAAGCCGGGTCGAATGGCCGTAATGGACGGCTCGTCCACTTATATGCTGCTGAAGCGGTTTAACGAAGGAATAAAAATGGATTATCCAAGCGCGGACGGCTTCGATACAAAATGGCTCCACGATGTTGCCGACGCTTCCGTGATCCTTACGAGTGAACTATCCGCAATCCGGACAGGTCTAAGCGATCTGAATCTGACAGAAAAAACGGGCGCGGACGGCAAAATCAAGAAACTGGTGGCGATTGAAAACATTCCGAATCTGCCGCAGGACGACTACCTGAAAAACAAAAGTTTTCACACAACCGATACCAGAAGGGAGTATGTGTTTGACGCGCAAAGCGAACGGCTGGAATCCATCCGTATTTATATGCTTCAGCCGCCGGACCGGAAATTGATTTTTGAAACCGTGAGTATAGATTATAACCAGCCGATAAGCCCGGAGGTGTTTCACCCCGTGTTATCTGAAAATATTAAATGGCGGACATTGGAGCAGACATTTGAACTGCCGGAAGTGCCGGACGCGGCATTCTACGCGACGCTGACGCCCGTTCAGGCGGCGGAAAGGTTTTTTACCGCAGCCGGAAATTATAACTGGACGGAGGCGGGAAATTTCTGGCCGGGCGATATGGATGACCGTTATAAACAATATCTCGGCGGCTTGACGGTAATAAACATAGGTGAAACATTTACGTCCAGATTTTGGATGTATCGCGGAGTGTTTGTTCCCTATGAAATCCGTTTGGCAAACGGCGAGATCCGGAAACACAATCTGGCGTTAAAACAGGACGCGAAAACCGGCCGCTGGCGTATTGATGGCGGTATGCCGTAGAAGTCGCGGAAAATCGTTGAAACGGGCGCGCAGACTCCTGCCTATAACTTCGTTCCAGGAGCTACCCTCAAAGATGGTTCACGGCGGATTTTTTCTGACCACTGATCACTGACCACTGGCCGCCGTGAGGCGGCTCGTCGCCGGCAATCAAAGACCCGTGTTTCATTCACCAATAATGGACGCGGCGACGATGTTGGCGATAACGCCGCGCAGATGATTGATGTTTTTCCCGCCGGATGGATGCACGCGGTTGCTGAGGATAATAACAAAACTGTCACTTGGAGGATGTATCCAGATCGACGTTCCCGTAAATCCGGTATGTCCGAACCCGCCGGAAAACAGGTCGCCGCGCGGAGACGAATACTCCGAATCCATGTCCCAGCCGTAACCGCGGATATTCGCCGCCTGAGGCGGAGACTGCGGGCTGGTCATAGCCGTTACCGCGGCCTCTGAAAGCAATCGTTCGCCGCCGTGGACGCCGTGATTCAGCAATGCCTGCGCGTAGATCGCCAGATCGCGCGCGCTTGAAAAAAGGCCGGCCTGCCCGGAGACGCCGCCCATTTTCCATGTCGTGAGATCGTGGACTACGCCGCGCAGCATTTTGTAATCATCGGGTTTCGCGCCTTTGGGCTGCGGCGAGCTTTGGCGCATTTCGGTGGGCGCTATTCGCGCCGCCCAGTCGGAAGGAGGCTGAAACGCGGTCTCGGTCATGCCGAGCGGCGCGAAGATATTTTCCCGCGCGTAGACATCCAGCGCCTTGCCGCTTACGGCGCGCACGATTTCCGCGAGAACGATAAAATTCAGATCGCTGTACGCGAACGATCTTCCCGGCGTGCCGGAGACTCTTTCTTTCCAGATTTCTTCCAGCGCCGCCGCGTGCCCGAGCCATTCTTTTGCCGGATCAAAACCCGGCCGCAATCCCGAATAGTGCGTCAGGAGCTGCCGCACGGTAATGTCGTCCTTGCCGCCGCCGGTGAATTTCGGGAGATAGCGCTTGACGGGATCGCCGAGGCGCAGAATCCCTTTATCAACGAGCTGCATGATTGCCGGGGTTGTCGCCACGACCTTCGTCATTGAAGCAATATCAAATATAGTATCGGTCGTCATCGGCTCCGTGGCAGGCTTGACCGCCCGGTTGCCGTAGGCTTTCAGATATGCCGTTTTTCCGTTTCGCGCCACCAGCACCACCGCTCCCGGCAGTTCTCCGTCTTTAATCGACGCCTCGACCGCCGCGTCGATATCCCGCAGGCCGGATGAAGAAAATCCCGCCGCCTCTTGGGGCGAGGCTTCGGGCGATTCCGCCGCGGAAAGATTCGCCGCCGCGCTTGAGGTTTCAGGCAGTTTGCCGCGCGTACAAGA
>JAIRVC010000076.1 GCA_031254095.1 Acidobacteriota bacterium | reverse complement strand
GTCGAGCTTGCGGCCATATCCGAATTCAATCAGAAGTTCGCGGAATCAAGTTATTTTGAGGCATAATTCGACAGCCTGCGCTGTCATGAAATACTGAAAGGACGGCAATGAGAAAATTTCTTATAATCGCAGTTTTGGTTCTCCTGATAGTTGCCGCCGTATATTTTCTGGCCGGAAAACGTGAAGCGCCGGCGTTTCTGACAGTACAGGCCGCGCGGCAGGAAATCAGAATGACGGTCAGCACTAACGGCATTATCGAACCCGTTGAGCGCAGCGAAGTTTACGCTCCTATAGACGGCCGCGTCACCGGTATTTCCGCCCATGAAGGCGCGGAGATTGCCGCCGGTCAACTTCTGATGAAGCTGGAATCTGAACAGATTCGCGCGGCGCTCGCGCAGGCCAACACCGCTTTGCTTGATGCCAGGCGCATGGAAAAAGCGGTTTTGTCAGGCCCGCCGAAAGATGAAATCGCCGCGCTTGACGCCGCCATTGACGAAGCGTCCCTGCAATTGAAAGAAACTGAAAGCGATCTGAAAATCGAGGAAGCGCTTCTCGCGCGCGGAGCGGTTATGCGCGCCGCCGTGGACGCCCTGCGCAAACAGCGGGATCAACTGAAAGTGCGCGTTGACGGACAGAAACGCCGGAAGCAGGAACTTCTCGACCGCTATTCGCCCGAAGAAAAACAGTGGGAAGCGGACAAGGTTCGTGAACTCGCCGGTCGCGCGCGATTTCTGGAACAACAACTGCTGGGCGAAACCGTCACGTCTCCCAAAAGCGGCCGCGTTTATTCGCTGGAAGTCCAACCCGGCGCTTACGTCACGCGGGGACAACTGTTGGCGAAGATTAATCAGCCGGGAAAAATACGCCTGCGCGCCTATATTGACGAGCCGGATCTTGGCCGGGTGGCAAAAGGGCAGCCTGTCGAGGTCACATGGGACGGTCTGCCTGATCGCAAATGGACAGGCGTGGTTGAACAACCGGCGGAACAGGTGGTTTCAATGGACATCCGTACCGTCGGTTATGTCATCTGTTCGATCGAAGGTAATCCCGAAGAATTGATTCCAAACCTGAATGTAAAGATTGAAATCACGACCCAGTGTAAGCCCGACGCGCTTGTGGTTCCGCGCAGCGCCGTTTTCAGCCCTGACGGGATACGCTCCGTGCGGGTTTTCGACGGCAAAACCGCGACAACAAAGCCGGTTGTTTCAGGCATAGTAACAACGGAAGACATTGAAATTCTTGAAGGCGTTGCCGTAGGCGAGGAAATAATTTTAAATCCTATGGAATCAATGAAACGCTGAGCTCTGATCACTTATTACTGGCAACCTCCGAAAACCCAAAAATCAAGGCTTTCGACTGAGGCAAAGCGGAGTTTACATATAGGTAAATGAGCATTTGCCGAAGGAGCGTAACGCAGAGTTTGGGGTTTTCGGAGGTTGCCTACTGATTACTCAACCAGGGCGAAACGATGGATCTCGATGTCGCGGGATACGCTTCGAGCGCCATGTCCGGGCCGGCCTGATGCTGCCGGCGGATGCGGAATTTCGGCGCGGCGGCGGTTGATTCATAACCCCGGCCGCCAATCACCGGAATCGCCTCTGTACCGCCAAGCACCATCGGCGCGACGATAAAATAAAAAACATCAACCAGGTTCCGGGCAAGGAACGACCCGTGAACACAACTTCCACCCTCGACAAGCACGCCCAGGACATTCCTTTTTCCGAGTTCCCTGAGTACTTTAGGCAGATCAAGTTTTCCGCCGTGTTCACGAACCGTCACTATTTCCGCGCCGGCGGTTTCGAGCGCCGTTTTTCGCGTCTCCGGAGCGTTTTCGGCGCAAAACAGCAGTACGGGCGTTTTGCGGTCTTCGAACAATCGCGCGGACGGCGGCGTTCTTAAAGCCGAATCAAGAACCACGCGCGTCAGCGGGCGGCCTTTGGGTTCGCGTCCCCGGTAAGTCAGTTCGGGATCGTCCGCCAGAACAGTATTTACTCCAACAAGAATCGCGTCCATTTTAAGGCGCAGGCTTTGTCCGAACTCAAGGCCTTCGGGCGAGGTAATATGGCGGCCCTCCGGGAAACCGGTTCCGATTTTACCGTCGAGCGACATTCCGGCTTTGGCCGCAACCAGCGGCAAACCCGTTGTCACATGGCAGGCGAAAGTTTCTATGATTTTTCCCGCCTCGTCGGCCATAAGGCCGACATCCACGATCAGGCCCGCCCGGCGCAATTTTTCAATACCTCGTCCGGCGACCCTGGGATTCGGATCGGAAAGGGGGATAACAACGCGCCGGACGCCGGCCTGAATCAGCCGGTCGGCGCAGGGGCCGGTTCTCCCATGATGCGAACATGGCTCAAGCGTTACATAAGCGGTCGCGCCGCGCGCGGCATCGCCCGCCTCGCGGAGCGCGGCGATTTCAGCGTGGTCGCCAAGGGCGTATTCATGGCGTCCGCGCCCCGCTATCGCCCCGTCTTTGACAATGACGCAGCCAACGCTCGGATTGGGACTCGACAGCCCGACGCCTTTTTCCGCGAGGCGGAGAGCCTGTTTCATAAATTTTTTGTCGTCGCCAAGCATAATCTTTACATGAAAATCATAACTGAACACGGAGCCTGTGGATCTTTTTCTGGTCGGCGTCAAGAATCTGAAACTTTACCCCTCCCAGGTCAAAAATCTCCCCCGCCGCCGGAACCCGTCCGATGTGCGCGAGCACAAGGCCCGCGACCGTGGAA
>JAIRVC010000046.1 GCA_031254095.1 Acidobacteriota bacterium | reverse complement strand
TTGCTTTCCTTCCCCGGAATATCCTTTTCGTGGGAATGGGGAGGAACCGAGCACCAATGCCCTACGGGGATCTGCGTTTCGCCGATGATAAGTTTCTGCGCGGGAAACTCGCTGTCGATGACGAAATAGCCGTTGATATGCCATTCGTCCCTGCCGATGTCCAGAACCTTAATGTCCTGCGGGTAGACGATTCCGACTTCGCCTTTCTGTTCTGCCGGGGTTCCGTAGATCGCCGCTTCAAATTCCGAGTCGGCCTGTATCGTCACCCTTTTGCCGGCGGGAACATACACGCAGTGCGGCAGTCCCGAGAAGCTGTCCTTCCTGCCCTTGATGGCGGTACTCTTTCCGTCCCACGAAACCGTAAAATCCCCGCCCAGAAGAAGCACGCCTGTTTCGCGATCATCCATGCCCGCTTCACAAACGCCGCCGGGCTTTAGCCGCAGAAAATCCAGGTGGACAAATTCCATGTCCTTGTTTCCCGGCGGAACAACGCTGAGTTTTCCGTACCCGTCAGGTACCCTGAATTTGTAGTCATATCCCATACCATCCTCCTTGATTTACTTACCGGACTCTTCACGGTGTTTGCGAATTGAATCTATATAGACAGCTATCAAAATAACCAAACCGCGTACCAGCGTCGTCCAGAACGACTTTACGCCAATCAGGATGAGGCCGTTATTGATGGTGCAAATCACCAGCACGCCAAGCAGGGTCCCGAACAGGCTTCCCCTGCCCCCCGTGGTCGCCACGCCTCCGAGGAATACCGCCGCAATAATTTCCATCTCCGATCCAACGCCCGCATTGGGAACCGCCGCCCCTACCTGGGAAACAATCACGATGCCGCCGATGGCAGAAGAAAGACCGGCTATGGCATACGCTACCATCTGTATCGCAACGGGGCTGATGCCGGCAAGGAAACTGGCGTGCATGTTTGATCCGACCGAATAGACTTTCCTGCCGTAGGTCGTCATGTTTAAAACATAACTTAATATGAGGAAAACCAAAATCATGATTAACATGGAGTTAGGAATGCCCAAAATACGCCCCCGCCCGATCCACCTGAGAAGGTCATGCTGAAATATCATCGCCCTGGAACTGGTAAGGCCGTAACAGATACCCCGTACAATGTACTGACTCCCCATCGTCGCAATCATGGGGGGTATGCGGAATACTGCGATGAGCAGGCCGTTAAACATGCCGAACAAAATCCCGACCATCAACACCATGGGGATGGCCGCCGCCATGGGGACGTTCTGCTCGACGACGAGCTTTGCGGTGATAACCGTGGTCAAAGCGGCGACGGCATGCTGGGAAAGGTCAAGCCCTGCCATCAGCATGGGCACGGTGACCCCGGCGGCCATGATGCCCGTTACCGCCGCGGCAAGCCCGATACTCTGGAAATTGCCCATCCGGAAAAAGTTAGGCGACATTATCGAAAACACAATGCAGATTGCGATGTACGATACCAGAATGGACAGCGTGGATCCGTTAAGCGTATCCCTGAAAAAGGCGGTGTCGGACAATTTTTTGACAATCGCATGGTTTTCGATTTTTTTCAGAATTCCCATTATCATTCTCCTACGGCTCTGGTCATCAGATTTTTTTGGGTTATGTCTTCGCCGGAAACTTCTCCCGTCTTGCGGCCTTCGTGGATCACAACAACGCGGTCGGCCATTGATAATATTTCCGGAAGATCCGATGACACCATAAGCACAGCCAGGCCCTGTTTACAGAGGTCTAAAATAATATTGTAAATTTCCCTTTTGGCGCCCACATCAACTCCCCGTGTAGGTTCGTTCAGGATAAGCACTTTGGGACCGGCGGCAAACCATTTTGCCATGACGATTTTCTGCTGGTTTCCCCCCGAAAGATTGTGGACTTCCTGGTAAGGGGACTTTGCCTTTATGTTCAGCGCCTGTATCCATTTTTCGGCAAGCCTGATTTCGGTTTTTTTGTTAATGCCCAGGGACCCCAATATTTGCCGCAGTACGGTTATGGAAATATTGTCTTTAACACTTTTGATAAGCAGCAGCCCTTCCTGTTTCCGGTCGTTGGGTATGTAGGCAATGCCGGCCTTTTTTGCATCCGACGGTTTTTTGATATGAACCGGCTTGCCAAGAACCGTAATGTCCCCGGACCTTTTCGGATGGGCACCGAAGATCGTTTTGACAATCTCCGTGCGCCCCGAACCCATGAGGCCGAACAGCCCCACTATCTCGCCCGCGCAGACATTAAAGCCAATATCCCTGACATATTTGGTCGAAAGGTTTTCGACCCTGAAGACTTCCTCATCCGTGCCTTTCCAGGTCTTCAGCCTTTCCTCGACAATTTCGCGGCCAACCATGTGCCGGATTATCCCGCCCTTGTCGATATCGCCGGTTTTCCCGAAGTGCACGCTTTTTCCGTCGCGCATGATCATAACCTTATCGGCGATTTCAAAAATTTCATCAAGGCGGTGCGAAATGAAAATTATGCCGGTTCCCATGGACTTTACCCGCCGTACGATATCGAACAGCAGCCGCACTTCCTGGTCGTTCAGGGCGGCGGTCGGCTCATCCATGACGAGCACCTTGGTCTTGTGGGTAAGGGCTTTGGCGATCTCGACAATCTGCTTTCCCGCTATCGACAGTTTGGCAATGGGAGTGTTCGGATTATAGTTAAGGTTGAGCTGGGTCATGATTTCGCTGCAGCGTTTTTTCAGTTCGGCGCGGTCGACCATTTTGAACGGGAATTTGGTGGGAATATGGCCGATGTACATATTTTCCGCAATGCTCAGGGTTCCGCAGATATTCAGCTCCTGGTAAATAACCGTTACGCCCTTTTTGATTGCGTCGGCGGGAGAGTGAATGGCCTGTTTTTCGCCGTTAATACAAATTTCGCCGTGATCCATTTTGTAGGCGCCGCTGAGGATTTTGATCAGCGTTGATTTCCCGGCGCCGTTTTCGCCGACGAGCGACAGAACTTCCCCGGCTTTTAGTTCAAGGTTTACATTATCGACGACCGTGACCCCGGAAAAACTTTTGGAGATGTTCCGCATCGAGAGCAGCACGTTTCTTTCCCCGTCGGCCGTATCCATTAACCGTTCCGGTACATCTTACAGCAGCAAAGGTTGTATGGCGGCGAAATCTTCATCCACCAGATCGGGACGCAGCCCGGGAATAAATTTACACGCCTCATGGAGCGCGGGCATTAACCTGCCGTACACCCCCGCACAGTGATGGATGTACGGACCGGTAACCAGCTTGCGTTCCACCGCCGGCCAGTTTTTAAATTCAAACCAGCCGTAGGTGCCGTTCGTCGCGGGTCCCTGCACACGAACCGCCTCGCTCATAAACAGACTGTATTGGTCATGGTCGGCATCGAAACGGCATACGGTAATATCGCCGCGCTTAAGCTCGAAAGCTCCGGCGGACTCGGTCTTGTCGGTAAACATGCAGGAAAGGTTTGCCTTTCCGTCGGCAAGCCCCGGCGGGAAAACGCCGCAATGCCACAGCAATTCGGCGTTGTTGTTGTCGGGGTGCCGTATCGTCATGTCGGCGAGGAATGAAGGTTCTTTCCAGCCGCTTGCAGCCTGTGCAATTACCGATGAAATCGCCCCGTGAATATCTGCTTCGCACGTAACCGGAAGTCCGTTACCCGAAAGCACTCCAAACGTAAAGCAGGGAGATATGCCGCCGGAAGCGATCTGCATATCTCCCCAGCAGTTAGACGCAACACCGTCCAGTTCATAATCATTCGCCCACTGGGTGATGGCATATTGCATGGCGGCTGTTTTTAACAGGCCTTCCTCTCCGATAAGGACGTTATACTTGCTGCGGATCCCCTCCGCAATGTCTTTAAGTTCGTTTTTCTTGTTGGCAAGGGCGTCATCCATCCGCGACCTGAGGCCGATAAGGGTATCCGAAACGACTTCAATGCCGAAGCGCTCCAGCAGCTGCAATTCGTTGCACTTTACCGACCAGAACGGATCCGGGCGCGTATCGATCTGCCCAATCCGCAAACGGCGCATTGCCTTGGCAACGCGGGCGGCGGCAACGAACGTTTTGAAGCCGGTTTCAAAAACCGGGTCGTCCAGGGTGCTGTTGGTGATGTAGGAAAAAGGAACGCCAAGCTGGCGCAGCGCCTTTCCCGTAACGAAAACCCCGCACTGGGTATCCGTCAGCCGGTTACCCGCCGCATCGGGCGCATCGTCGCGGATCCCCCACAGCAGCGCCGGCTTGTTTACCAGCCTGGCGACCTTTGCGGAAGCGTCTTCCGTCCCGAAGTTGACGTGGGGCAGAAAAACGGCATCGACGCCCTTTTCCAGAAAATGCGAAGCAATTTTATTGGCATCGAGGATATTCCACAAAAGGCCTTCTTCATTGAGGAATTCGATATCGACATAATCAACACCGAGCGTATCAAGTTTTTGGTAAATGAGCTTTTTGTTGCTTTGCGCTTTTGCGTGACTGCAGAAAAATTCACCGCCCGCATCTCTTCTGGTTGGAACTACGCCCAGAACGAACCCTTTCTTTTCATATTTTTGTGTCATCGCCATCCACCCTTAAATAATAGTACAAAAAGTAATAATTAAATTTACGGAAAACACGATCGTTCATTGTACAGCCGCCTTTCAGCCGTTGTCAAGGAAAAGTTTAGTCCGCACAGAGTACATTGACAGGTAACCGGATGTATACCATATTGTGAAGGATGATGAAAATAAGCGTTACCTGCCTGTGTGCGATATGCAATTACGACCTTGGGTATACCAGGCATGAAAATTTTTATTAACGCCGTATTAATCCTTCCGGAAACAACATGTGCGAACGGATTCCTCATCGAAGAT
>JAIRVC010000005.1 GCA_031254095.1 Acidobacteriota bacterium | reverse complement strand
AGGACAATAGTCATGATGCCGCGCTGCTGCAATACCGCCGCCACCGCCAGTATCAGAAGGAGATAGGGAATCGCGTTTAAAACGTTATATACCCAGTTCAGCGCGTTGTCCGCAAGGCCGCCGAAGTAACCGGCCAGTGCGCCCGCCAGCGTACCCAGCAACGTCGCGACAAGCGCGGCCGTTAGCCCGACAAGAAGGGACGTTTGCGAACCTTTTATGGTTTTAAGCAGCACATCGCGTCCCCAGCGGTCGCCGCCGAGCGGAAGGCTGTCGCGCCGCGCTTCGCCGGTTTCCGTTATGGCGAGGCTTTCCCGTAATTTTTGTAAAGTTTCCTCAAGCGGATCGTGTACGGAGCTATTCCAGCCCACGGGCGCCATAGGTTCCGCAGCGTTGGTCAGAAACGGATTTGCCGCGCCGCTTGCGGCGTTGGGCGGATCGGGGCTTGCCAGTCCCCAGAAATCAGGCGGCGCGTGAGGTATTCCGACTTCTCGGCCCCAGTCTTTGGCGATCACGCCAAGCAGCGCCAGTATCACAACGATCAGAAAGCACAGAACAATCGCCAGAGACGCCATGCCGATCCTGTCGCAGGAAAAACGCTCCCAGGCGAGACGCCAGAATCCCTTTTGTGTCTTTGGACGCGCGCCGGCCATTATTTTAATTCCACGCGCGGGTCGGCGGCTTTATAGATCAGGTCGGCCAGCAGATTTGCGATCATCGTCGCTATCACCACATAAACCGTTACCGCCTTGATAACCGGAAAGTCCGAGCGTTCGACAGCGAGCAGTATTTCGCGGCCGATGCCGGGAATTGAAAAAAATCTTTCGATGAGAAACGCGCCGGTCAAAAGGCCCGGCAGAGAAGCCATAAGGCAGGTGACAATCGGAATCGCCGCGTTTCGCAGCACATGCACCCACAAAATGCGGCGCTCGGTGAGTCCTTTCGCCCGCGCCGTGCGCACGTAATCATGCTGGATTTCGTCAACCATAAAAGACCGATAAAGACGCAGGCTCGGTGCGACGCCGACGACAAGGCCCGTGATAACCGGAAGCGCCGCGTAAGTCAGCAGGTTCTGCGGCAGGCTGTCGCCCCAGCCCTGTACCGGAAACCAGCCGAGCCGGTAAGCGAAAACGTACTGGAAAACGATGATGTATACGAGTACGGAAATAGACATTCCTATGGTACATGCCGCCATAACGCCGCGGCCGCCGAACCCTCCGCGCCTCCGCGCCACAAGAAGCGCCAGCCCCACGGCTATCAGGGTTTCCAGAACCGTAAGCGGCAGAAGCACCGTGAGCGACGGCCCGAGCCGGGTCAGAATGATTTCAGACACGGGTTCGCCCGTGTTCCAGCTCGCGCCGAAATCTCCGGTAATAATCTGCTTCAGGAAGATGCCGATCTGGACATATGCCGGGCGGTCAAGTCCAAGCTGGTGGCGGATGTTTTCAATCCGCGATTCGCTCGTCACCTTGCCGGCGAGGATATACGCCGGATCGCCGCCTATCCAATTAAAAAGGATAAACAGCAATACCACCACCCCGAGCAGAATCGGGATCATATGCAGAACGCGGCGTATGATGTATGCGGTCATGACCGGTGTTTCCTCATGAAAACGTCAACAGCTGATCATTTGTGCTGACGCCGCGATTCATGTGATAAAGGATGCGGAGGCCGTCCAACATAAGCCATGGGGCCAGAATGTCAATGGCGGAGGTTTCCCCGGCGATGATTTCCGACAGGCCGCCCGTGGCAACGACTTTCGTGTCCGGCCCCAGCTCGGCGCAAAAGCGGGCGATCATGCCCTCAACCAGTCCCGTATAGCCATACAGCAAGCCGGATTGCAGCGATTGCCGGATATTGCGCCCGATTACGAACGCCGGACGCGCGTAATCGACTTTGGGAAGTTTTGCGGCGCGCTGAAACAGCGCTTCAGCGGCGATGCTCATGCCGGGAGCGATCGCGCCGCCGAGATGGCAGCCATCGGCTGAAACGGCGTCGAACGTTGTAGCGGTGCCGAAATCTATAACGCACGCCGGCCCGCCGTACAATTTGTACGCGGCGGCGGCGTCGATAATCCGGTCAACGCCAAGCTGTTGTGGATTGTCGTAAAGGGAGCGGAGCCCGGTTTTCATCATTCCGTCCGCCACAAACGGCCGGCAGCCAAGGTAGTTCGCGCAGGCTTCGGCAAACAGCGGCGTCAGGGCCGGAACCACGGATCCAAGCGTAATCGCGTTAATATCGCCGTCCGCGATGCCCGCGCGCCGGAAAAAATTGAGCATGGCAAGGCCGTATTCATCCGCCGTCCTTGCCGGATTTGCGGCAACGCGGAAGCGCGTTCCGAGAGTTTCCCCCTCGAACAGCCCAAGCGTTATGTTTGTATTTCCTATGTCAACAGCGAGTAGCATCTTTTTTAGTTGCGATTTTTGATCCGCGATTTTTGATTGAAAAAGCGGTTCAATAAAAACCATCTATCGAAAATCAAATAATGTCCATAAATGAAGAAACGGAAAACACCGCACGCCCCAGTCCCGTTTCGCCATAGCCGCGCGGCGCGGGAAGTTTGTATTTTGCCCGCGTATCCCGATAAACGCGCAGCAGCCGGATGTAATATTCGAGCGGCGCGCCCCTCCGCTCCTTTCCAAGCACGCTCAACGGTTCGGGGCACCAGGTGGTAAAACGCGGCGAAATGCCGCGGCTCATGAAAAACTCCAGCCCTTCGGCTGTTGAGGCGATCGCGGCGTCAACAGACTCAAAGCCCGCGGGCGGCGCCATTTCCACGCCGGCCACAAAGTTTGGAATGACATTTTCCGGGCCGAAGACTTCCGCCGCGTCCAGAATCCGCCTGATCCACTCGTCGCGCCCCACCTGCCGCGCTTTGCCCGGACAGCAGGCTTCAAACAGCCGCGCGTCCCATATCTCGAAATTTGGATGATAGATTTGAACGCCGGCGTCTCTTAGCCGCTTCACTTCGTCTTTTGGGAGCGCCTGCAGCGCCGCCTTGCTTATCCAGCGCCCCGGCCATCGCCGCTCAATCGCTTCGGGATAGCGGATATAAAAATCGATCTCGGATTTTCCTTCCAGCGTTCCGGTGACGCTCCCGCCCGTTACTGTGTACGCCTTGCTGTCGCTGTCCGCGGAGTCGATGACCTCCAGCGCCTCCATGATTTCTTCCACTGATTTTACGGGCGCGTATGGCCGCCCGGCGTCTTTCTGCTGGCGATAATTTTCGTTGATGTCGCAATAAAGGCAGCCTTCTCCGGCGGCAGGGTACTGACAAAGCCTGAAGGCGGTCAGATAGATCAGGTATCCCCATTCAATAGTCGGCGCGATTTCGTTTATCCGCCGGCCGTTCGACAATGTTTTGCCGTAATATTCCGGCGTCTTCTGCAACTCCACTTCAGAGACGGTTTCCCCGGCCAGTTTCAGTACAAGCGAATTTTCCCCGGCCTCCACGCGATACGGAGAATCCGGATTAAGGCGCACGGAAACGACAACGGGGCGGAAATGATAAGGCCCGCCCGTCAGGCGCGCTTCTTCCGGGGCATTGATGTTTTCTTTCTGTTTCATGCCGGAGATCGGAACCATGTCGAAAGAAAAAATGAAATACGCCTTGCGCTTGTACTCCGCCGCGACGGCGAGCGCCTCCCGCGACCATGACATTCCCCGCCGCAGAAGATCCTCTTTGACGATTACCTCAAATGGAATGTCCGGATTGCGTTCCGCCAGAGTTTCGATTTCAGAAAGTTTGCACATGCCGGGTTTCCGGTTTCTTTCTAAAGGGAACCTTTAAATGTATTTATAAATCATCCGAAGACGCGGAAAACGCGCCATCGCCGCTCATGCCGCCGCAAGCGGCATCATTGGCGGCTTCTTCCGCCATCTGCTCAATATCCTGTCCGTCGCTGAAATCATCGCCCAGCTCTTTTCCCATTTTTTTCACCCAGCGCGCCACGCTGGCGGGATCGTTTTCGTCGAGCCCGGAAAAACTGGACGGATCAGCCAGCGATTCCATTCGCGCTTCCTCCGATTTCGGAGATGAGAAGCGTGAAAAAAGCCGTTCCATATCGGCGCTTTTACAAAATTTGCATTCAGGCTGAAAAGCCGCCGACGACATCACCAGAAAACTCATCCTGCGCCGGCAGTTTTGGCAGAAATACTCGTATATGGGCATTTTCATTTTTCTCCAGATTTTTTATGAAAGCACTATACCAGCAGGCCGCCTTCTATGAAAGTCCGCGTGACGGGGTCGCTGGGATTTGCGAATATTGCGGACGCGGGCCCGGCCTCGAC
>JAIRVC010000354.1 GCA_031254095.1 Acidobacteriota bacterium | reverse complement strand
CCATTGTCGCGCTACCCATTTGATAGTGGCTAGTGACTAGTGGCCAGTGGCTAGAATGGTGAGGGTGCATGGCGGCAAAACATTATAAAGAGTTGATTGTGTGGCAAAAGGCAATGGATTTGGTTTATCTTGTCTATCAAGCAACAAAATCGTTTCCAAAAGATGAGCTTTATGGACTGACCAGTCAGATAAGACGAGCTGCCGTGTCGGTTCCATCAAATATCGCAGATGGACAAGCGCGAAAATCTACGGCGGAATTCAGGAATTTTCTGTCTGTTGCGCGAGGTTCAATGGCGGAAGTCGAAACGCAATTATTAATTGCTTTACGTTTGAATTACACGCAAGAATCTCAATTGCGGGAAATAATGGCCGTTCATGATGAGGTAAGCAAAATGCTTTTTGCCTTAACAACAAAACTAGCCACTGGTCACTAGCCGCTAGCCACTTAGGAAAATGCCATGGACAAAATTCGCGTGGGGGTAATCGGGGTCGGGGCGCTGGGACAGCATCACGCAAGGGTGTACGCGTCGCTGCCTGAAGCGGAGCTGGTTGGCGTTGTGGACGCCCTGCCTGAAAGGGCCGGAGAATTGGCCGCCAGATTCGGGACAAAAGCATATTCCGATTACAGGGAGCTTTTCGGCAAGGTAGACGCGGTCAATATTGCCGCGCCGACCACGCTTCACGCCGAAATCGGCGTCCATTGCCTGAATGAAGGGATTCACGTCCTTGTCGAAAAGCCGATCGCGCATACGCTTGAAGCGGCGGATCTGCTGATTCAGGCTGCCCGGGAGAACGACAGGATTTTACAGATCGGCCACCTTGAGCGCTTCAACCCCGCCGTTGTCGCGCTGCGCGAGATCGTAACCCGGCCGCGGTTTTTTGAGGCTCACCGCATGGGCCTGTTTTCCCCGCGCAGTCTCGATGTTGACGTCATTCTTGACCTTATGATTCATGATCTTGACATCATCAGTTTGCTGGCGCCTTCCGCCGTTGAAAAAGTCACCGCCGTCGGCATCGCGATTTTGAGCAGCCGGATCGACATCGCCAACGCCCGGATACAGTTCACCGACGGCTGCGTCGCCAACGTCACCGCAAGCCGCGTTTCCATGGAGAAAGTCCGCAAGCTGCGCCTGTTCCAGAAACAGGAATATATTTCTCTGGATTTTACGCGGCAGGATCTGGCCGTTTTCAGCCTGAAACACAACGCCGGAGCGCCGCTTCCTGAAATCATGAACCGGAAGATTGAACCGGAGAAAAAAGAACCTCTGCTCCTCGAACTGGCCTCTTTTCTGGAAGCGGTTCGGGGCAGGCGTCCGATCGTGTGCAGCGGAGACGAAGGACGACACGCGCTTGCGCTGGCAACGCAGATTCGCGAGCAGGCCGAAAATGTACACGCCCGCGAATTTGCCAGGGGAGGCGAATAACGGCTTATGCTGGATTACGTAAATTCCTTTAATGAAAAGCGCAGCGTCTCACGGCGGAAGCTGGCGTGCCTGGCTGTCAGCTGCCTTCTCCATTTCTCCGGGATAATGACGCTGTACATGTTTCCGTGGCTGCTGTCGGGCGGCTATTTGCACCAGTTTCGCGGCTTTCGCTGGGGATCGGTTGTTACCGATGAGGATATGGAACGTTGGCGCATGGTCGCGGTGCTGGAATCGCCAGAGCGGATGATTATGCCGTCGAATGAAATGCTGCGCAAAAGCCTCGGTCTTGGCGACAGGGAAGAAGGCGCGGGCTCGCCGCCGATAGCAGTCAGTTTTAACGCTCCGGAAGCGCCGGAAACGGACAAATCGCCGCTTCCGCAGATTCTCACAAAAATCGAAGAACCCGACGTCGTAATTCCTGAAAACCGCAGGCCGGGCGATGGCGGCGAAGCAAAACCGGATGCGGGAAGCCCCGGTGAAACGCGTGGAAAGGAACAGGTCGAACCAGGAACCGGCAAAGATGTTTTCGCGGCAAAACCAGAGTCGGCGTCTAAAGTTGAAATCGCCGCCAATGCGGCTCCAGGGAAAATTCCGGATGGCATACAACCGCCCGCGCCGCCGCCCGCCGCGAAACCCGATGTTGCGAAACCCGCCGCGAATGAATCCGGCGGCGGTTCCAGCGTTGGATTTTTTGAAAACGAAGGTTTTCCGATGGGCGATTATCGGGATATTATCAACGCGCGCGTGAGATCGAAATGGTTCATTCCTTCAAACATGAAAGGCTCACTGGGAAGAACCGTCGTCGTTTTTTATATAGACAGGGACGGTGGAAACGTCTCCGGTTTGCAGGTGGAGACGTCATCCGGCAACGATTCGCTTGACCGCGCCGCGCTCAGCGCGGTATACGGCGCCGCGCCGTTCCCGCCGCTGCCGAAAGGTTTTCCGGGAAGACGCGTCGGCGTCCGTCTGGCTCTGATAGTCGATCCATAGCCCGGCCTTTTTTAAATGCCAAATAATGAGGAGTTCATGGCTTGAATTTCCATAGAATCCGCATCTGCTGTTTTTTGCTGCTTGCGAGCTTTGTTTTTTCCTGCGGCGGATCTAAATCCCGCCCGCAACCGCCTGTAGCGAAACCCGCGCCGTCGGCGCCTCAGGCGAAAGAGCAGCCGGATTTGCCTGAATCTTCGCCGTCTCCCGGCGCGGACGCGACCAAAGCGGGCCCCGTTGATAAGCCGCCGCAAAGCCCCGCGCCTGCCGCCAGTTCCGGAGCGGGGCCGGACATACGCATAGGTCTTAACGCGGCGGCTAAAGAAATTCGCATTTCCGCGCCGAAGACTTTTTTTGTAGAGGCGCGGTCTGAATCAGAAAGACGGCAGGCGCGCGGAGAAATCCACATACGTCTCGCACAGGAAACACAGGGAGCAAAAACAGCGCAGGAAGCCCGGAAAACTCCCCCGGCCGGCGAATCTAAGCCCGTATATCAGATTCAGGCGGCTTCATTTTCAAGGCAGGAAAACGCCAATGAAGTCCGGAACGGTCTCGCCGGAAAACTCGACGTGCCGGTTGCCGTCCGGCTGAATCCCGATACCGGCACGAGCCAGATTCGCATTGGAGAATTTCCGACAAGGGAAGCCGCTCAGGATTATCTGCCGACCGTGCGGCGCGATTACCCCGACGCTTTTGTCGTCCTGCGCGAAGCGACGGTTGGCGGCGGGAACACAAGCGGTGGAAACGCAACAAGCGGTAAAACAGCCGGCGGCAGGGCGGTTGTCACGCTCAGCGGCGCGGATGGCCTTAATTTAAGCAATTCCGACGGTTTTCGAATATATCCAGCGTCTCCGGCGGAATTTTTGCGCGTCAACGGCAAAGCCTATCGCGGATCGTTCGACGTTTTTCTTAATAAATCAGGCAGTCTGACGCTGGTCAATCAACTGGCGATGGAGGATTATCTTTTTGGCGTCGTTCCTGCGGAGATGAACCCAAAAACCTACCCGGAATTCGCGGCGCTGGCGGCGCAGACGATCGCGGCGCGCACCTACGCCATTAAAAACATGGGCCGCTTCCGCTCCGACGGTTTCGACCTCACCAACGATACGCGCACGCAGGTTTACGGCGGCGTCGAAGCGGAAATTTCCACGACCAACGACATCGTGCTCCAGACATCGGGCCTTGCCGTCTATTATGACGGCAAGCCGATCGACGCTATGTTCATGTCAACCTGCGGCGGGCGCACCGAAGATTTCGGGCTTGTTTACGGCGCAAGTTCCGTGCCTTATCTGCAAAGCGTTCTCTGCGCCGTCGAGCATGAAGAAAGCGAAGCGGAAAGCGTCACGCTGACGGGAACGCAGGGTTTAACCGGAACGTTTCGCGCGGCGGACGGCGCTCTTGCGAACCGGAATATTGAGCTGGCTCGCGTTATCGGGCTGATTCCGCTCGTAACATCCGTCACGGCTGATTCTCTCACGGCGCCTGTCGGCGCGGATGAAGCGAGGCGATTAATTGACTCCGCCGCCGCCGTTATAAAATCTTCAAGGCGCGCGACGCCGGCGGCTGCGGAAATCGCCGTGCGGGGAGGCTTTCTGCGTCAGGCCGCCGACGTTTTCTTCGGCGGCGACGAAATTCAGCGGCGCATTTCACGGAGCGACGAAAACTATTACATGTCGAACCTTTCGGACGGGGTTTACGTTCCGGAAACTCTGCGCCCGACAATAGCCTACCTGATGCAAAGAAAGCTGTGGCGGCCAACGGCGGAGAACGCCGTTGACGCCATCGCGCCCATGCGCCGGGGCGACGCCATAACGCTTCTTATGGACTGGATTGAAGCGGAAAAACAGGACATTATGCGCCGGGGCGATTTTGTGGACGCGGGCGAACGCAAGGCTGATAAGGTTCCGGACGTTTTAAAAATCAAGAGCGGGGGGAGCAGCCGTGAATTCAAGCTGTCCCGCGGCCTGCACCTGTTCCGCATTGATCCAGGGCAGGTCACGCCCATACGCGAAATAAAACTAATAGGCGCGGAAAAGCTGGCGTTTCATTTGAACGATAAAAATGAAATCGACTTTCTTGAAATCGAGCTGAGCCCATCGGGTGCGGCAAGCGATCGCTTGTCTTACGCCGCGACATGGAAAACAACACTTTCGCTTTCATCTGTCGCCGAAAAACTGCGCGATCTTACCGGCAACATAGGAACGTTCAGGGATTTACAACCTTCGCGTCTCGGTTTTTCCGGACGGGCGGTGCAGATACAGGCGATCGGCAGCGGCAAAACAGTCGCGCTGAACGGCTACAGGGTGCGCGGCGCGCTTGATTTGCGGGATACGCTCTTTACAGTAACGCGGGAATTCAACGCGGACGGCGTCGTAACGTCGTTCACTTTTTCAGGCAGAGGCTATGGTCACGGCATCGGCCTGTGCCAGACCGGCGCGTACGGCATGGCAAAAGCCGGGAGGCACTATACGGAAATCCTGAAAACCTACTACACCGGAGTTGATATTAAAAAAGCTTATTAATCAGTGTTTTCCTGAGGAATTCGATGAAGCCGGGAAAAATCCATATAAGAATAGTCGGCGCGCCATGTCGCGTAAATTTTATCGCCGTCCGCATCCTCCGGAATCGTCAATTCAAAAGCATGATTTCCAGTATATTTCCAATTGGCGCCGATATTATATAAAAGCCTTTCGTCCCAGCCGAAGTGGATGAGCAGCGATTTCATCACACTGGAATAACCGCCCATGCCGCACATGATAAAAATCGCTTTATCTTTTGGAAAAAGCTCGTTCAGGATCATATCCGCTTCTTTAAAATTCGGAGTTGCCGAAGCGATATTGCCGCCGTCATCCCATGTAAGCGTATAAAGGCGCGGCCCGTCATACGCGCCGGAAACAGGCAGTTGCGGCAGCGTCGCGATGAAAGGATACGGAACGATACGGAATCCCTGAATCGTGCGGTTAAGGTCGGCCTCGCCGCCTATCGCGGCAAAATCGGCCGGATCAAAAAGCATCCGCACGTCGATATACGCAACGTCGTCCCTGCCCAGATAATTATCTATTGTGTCCATATTGATGTTTTTATCCACGCCGAACATGCTGCCGCTGTCAACATC
>JAIRVC010000337.1 GCA_031254095.1 Acidobacteriota bacterium | reverse complement strand
AACCTGCGTCTGCGGATCAATAAGGTTGATCATTGCAAAGCCGATGTTAAACGCAATGATCTGACCGCCCAACTGCAGGCCCGCGAAAACACAGAGCGCCGCAAATCCGATCACAACGCCGAAGAGAATCTCAAGCAGTAAAACGACGGCAATAGAACCAAGGCCGATTTCCGAAGGGATGCTGCCGAGAGGAAGCGACTGCGTCAGCGCCAGCGTGGCAAATAACGTGAAGACGACACGAACCTGAAGCGGCATGTAGCCGCCGGTGAAAAACGGAGCGCATAACATAATTCCGCTTAACCGCGTCAATACAATGACGAAGCGCGTGACTTCGGCAATCGGAAATTGTATCTCCATTTTTAGTGGTCAGCAGGGGCGGCCGCACCCGGTCGCCCGCCGTTGTCAGTGATCAGCGGTCAACGAATCAGCGCGCAAAGGTTTCAAGATTGCCGAACAGCCTGGCAGCGTAAGAGATCATAATGTGCATGATCCACGGAAACGCGAAAAGAAAAACAACGAAGACCGTTATAATCTTTGGAATAAAGGTCAGCGTCATATCCTGGATCGACGTTACCACCTGCAGAATGCTTATAGTAATACCGATGATCAGCGACGCGACCAGCATCGGCCCGGCAACCATCAGCGTCACCTGCAAAGCGTCCTTGGCCAGTTTGATCACCATTGCCTGTTCCATAATCCAACCTCAATAAAAACTCTTAACAAGAGATCCCACAATAAGATTCCAGCCGTCCACCATTACAAAAAGCAGAAGTTTGAATGGCACGGAAATCATTATCGGAGGCAGCTGTATCATCCCCATTGAAAGCAGGATTGAAGCCACAACCATGTCGATCACCAGAAACGGAATGTAAATCACAAATCCTATCTGAAAGGCCGTTTTCATTTCTGAGATCATGAAACTGGGAATCAGCACCCGCATTGAAACTTCTTCCGGAGTGCTCGGTCTCGGCAATCCGGCGATTCTTGTGAAAAGCGCGAGATCCTTTTCCCGCGTGTAACGCAGCATAAACTGGCGCATCGGCCCGCTGGCGTTGTCAAGCGCCTGCATTTCGGTAATGTCGCCGCTCAACAGCGGTTCGAGCGCCTGCTGATTCACCCTTGCAAAAACCGGCTGCATGATGAAAAACGTCAGGAACAGCGAAAGTCCTATAAGCACCTGGTTCGGCGGCATAGTCTGCGTGCCGAGCGCCTGCCGGATAAAGTGCATAACTATTATCAGGCGCGTAAAAGAAGTGACTGAAACAAGGATCGCCGGAATGACGGTAAGCACCGTCATCAGGATAACGATCCGGATAGGCGTAGTCAGCTTTCCGTCGCCGGAATTCAGACGGATTTCCAGAGACTCGGTCTGGGCGACGGCGGGCGCGGACGTAAGCGCAATCACAACCAGTACGGCCAGAAGAATCGGCAAAAATACACAAACCATTCTTCCGGCTGACGCTGGCGCGGCACGACGTGCGTTCATCTATTTTCCAACGCCTCGCGCAGGCGGCGCATCTTTTGGCGGATTTCGTCGGGAAGCACATCACCGCGCCTGGTGGCGGGTTTTTCCCCCATCCTATTAAAAATGTTCCGGAAAACATGTTTTTCGCCTTCTTCTTTTACGGGCGATTCCGCCGTAACGCCGGCTTCGCTGTCTTCGGCAACCAGCGAGAAATGTTCAGACAAAGCCGTCAGCAAATTAATCTGCTGCGGCGTGCTTCCAACAAGGAAGCGCCTCCCGCCCACTTCAACAAGGGAAATGGAACGCCGGTCGCCCATACTTAGAGACTCAACGATTTTGAGATTTTTTCCGGCAGGCGACACTCTGGGAAAGGGAAAATACCCCGGAGCGAGTTTCCTGACGCCGAAATACGCGCCGATAAGCAGGCAGAGCACCAGCCCCAGGCCGCTAAACGCGCGCAGCATCGAAAACTGCGGAACATCGGCGCCAAACAACGGCGTTTCCCCGTCCGCAACCGTCGCCGCGGCGTTCACTTCCGGCATTACCGGCGGCGCTGAAGCGTCGGCGGCTTCAATGCCGGATTGCGCGGACTCCGCGGATATGGTTTCAGCGTCGGGTATTAGAGCATCCTGACAAAATACAGGTACAACGCCCAAACAGAGCGCCAGAAAAACTGGCAGGATCACTTTCATTACGCCTCCTATTCAGAAAAATTTAGTTCCGTAATCCTGATACCGGTGGATCCTTCCAGTTCCATCACTTCCCCGAAAGCCACCAGCCGGCCATTAATTAAAACATCGACGTTTTCCCCCGCGGATTTTGACAGGCTTATTACTGAGCCGATCTGCAGTTGTAGAATGTCGCCTATATTCATGCGGCGTTCGCCAAGCTGCACGGTAATCCCGAAGGGAACATCCCCAAAAAACTGTAATTCTTCACTAGCCTTTTCATAGGAAACAGGCTCGTTTTCCATGGATTCCGGCATTTATCATCCCCTGAAAACAAGTTAGCGTTCGCAATTAAAGCTGTACCACAAAATCAACGATGTAAACTTCAGAGACCCTGTTTTTTGGCAAGCGTTCGTTGACGAGCACCCTTATCTCCTCACGCAGGGCTTCTTTTCCTTCCGCTGTAATAACCTGTTCCGCTGTTTTCGAGCTGAGCAGCGAAATAATGGCATCGCGGACGGCGGCTATCTCCTTGGAATCCGCTTCCAGCGGAACTTTCGGTTTCTCAAGCATACCAAGTCTGAATTCGGCTTTAAGGAAACGGATATCGTCAGCATCAGCCAGATTGACCAGAAAAGGGGCCAGGGTTATGACGTCGTTTACCTCCAGACGCACAACCTTCTGTTCCACCACCGCCGGTTCGCCGACGGCCTTCGGAAGCTGCGTGTAGCCTACAAAGCCTCCAACGGCGACCACCAGCAGGAAAATCAGAATTCCTACCGCGATCAGCAAAATGTTCGGTTTTTTCTTTTGTATATCCGTCAGACCTATTTCCGTACCTGGATTGTCAGTTGCAGCCATATGGAAAATTCTCCTTCAATATGTTTTATTTCCGCAAAGAACTCAAGCAACTCATATGCCAGATATGAATTTAGCGCAAGAAAACGGCATTTTTCTGAGACCGGCGGGGCTGAAAGCGTATATATTCGGGAGAAAAAAGGCACGTAAATACAGATAGATACATGCTTTAATAAAAAACGGCGGCGGCGGCTGAAAATTGCGGCCGCCGCCGCCGTTTAAGATGAGGGGGTAAAATTTTAATGGCCGTTTTTCAGAAACCGGACGGCATATCAGCCGTGAAATTGACATTCATGGCGATAGATTGACACCATTTCGTCTCCTGGTTCCTGAACCGTCGCGAGGGGCGCCATTATTTTTCGCGGCGCAGAAAAGCCCCGGCGATAGTAATCAGGCCTAAAACCACCATGATTCCGCAGAGGTAATAAGCAATCCCGGCATCAAGCGTCAGCATAAAGAATTCTCCACAAATTTGGATTCGGCAATCAAAAACCGGCAATCAAAAAATTGATCACCGCACGCCGGCAAACCGGCCGCTGTGAGGCGGTTCACCATTTTTGCCCGCGGTGAGCGATTCGCCAGATAATGTAAAATACAAGCGCCAGGCCCATCGTGATTCCGAACTGCATTAACAAAATTTTATATACCCATGGCATTTTGTTGTCCCCCTTTTTTATTCAGCGTTTCCGTGTAATTTTTCGTTCTTTTTAGCTTTCAACTGCCTCAGATAGCCGGGTTTACCGGGAAGTATAAGGTTAAGGACGATGCCGAAGAACAGGGTGGCGAAAATCGTCGGATATACGTTCAGGCTTAAATATGGCGGCAGCCATGTCGGTTCCGCGAATGTCCAAAAGAAGTTGGCGAGATAACCCGCGAGAAGCGTCGTCCAGGCCGCGACCTTGTTCACCTTCCACAACATTCCTATGAGGTAGATTCCGAAAACGGGAACCGCGAACGAGAAAACCCAGTAAAGAAGCGGCATTATGCCGGGATTACGCAGAGCCGGGACGATGACAAGCAAAGCGCAGACAATGATCATGGAACGCGTCAGAATAAGGAACGTCCGGTCGCTCATGCCGGGATTAACGGCGCGCTTGAAAATGTCGTGAACAATAATATGCGACGCTCCGAGAATCAATCCGCCGGTAGTCGAAAGAGTCGCCGCTAAAAGCGCAGTCATAAGGATGGCTATCAGCCATGGCGGAAATGCCATCAACGCGAATTCCGGCACGGAAAGTTTCGCGGCATCGGCTTTGGCGGCAATCACAGGCATCGCCATTCCGACCAGTCCGAGAATGACCCAGGGAAAGGCCGCAAGGCTGTTGATAAATGAAGCCCAGAAAACGCCGCGGCGTATGTCGGATTCGGACCGCGCCATGAGCATGGGCTGATTCTGCACCTGCGACGCGCTCTGCATAAACACGGTAAGTATCAGGCAGGGTAGAATCAGGGCAAAAATGACTTCCGGCGAGAAGTTCATCAGGCTTGTTTTCCAGGCGGCGCCCTCCTGCGTGTAGTGTTCGGCGATGCCGTCCCACCCGCCGCGTCCGTTGGAAAGCCATCCGCCGGTGTAAAATACCGCGATAAACGACCCGACAATCAGAACGAAGGCGTTTATGAGATTCATCCAGGCGGCCTGCATCAGTCCGCCGACGAAAATGTATATAATGGTAAAAAATACGGCGAGAATGATGCAGTGCGGGTTGAAGCTTATTGCGCCGCCGCTGAGCGCGTAAAAGGCCGTCGCGGTCGCCAGTATCTCCGCTATGCAAATTCCCAGAAGCTGCGCGGGGAAAATCGCGGAAATAACCCAGCCGATTTTCTCGCCGAACATTTTTCCCATACCTTCGGGAAAGGTCTGGACGTTGAGGCGGCGGAACCAGGGGCCGAACCAGAGAAGGAACAGCGGCACCATTATGCCGCCTGACATAATGCCCCACCACAGAACAGCCGCGCCCATGTTGTTCGAGCTTTCCCAGAGAGAAAGCGTGTGGCCGGCGCCCAGCGGCGCGAGTACGAATCCCGCCATGACCAAAGGCCATGCCAGCGAACCTCCACCGGTTACGAAATCCACTCCGGACTTGACCCGCTTGCGCGCCCATAGACTTACGCCCGCGCTCAATAAGATAAAATAAGCGCTGGCCATTATTAACGCTGTTGACATGAAATATTCTCCTGCCGTTTAAGGAAACGCTGATAAATTGCCTGAGCGGGCGAATTGCTTCGTTGCGCGGTGCTCGTAACCTCAACATATTCCCATATATGCCTCGGTTCCTGCGCTCCGTGCGCCTCGCACTTCATCCCGCGCAGACAATTTATCAGCGTTTCCTTTAAGTTGTCCCGGTTTCCCTGCCTGAAAGATGGTTCGCGGCGTATTTTCCGACCGCCAACCACTAGCGGGTGACCGTGGGCGGCCGCCCCTGCTAATCACCGACCACTGATAACTGACCACCGATAACCGTGATGCGGCCTGATTGGCCGCGACGAATCATAATAAACATTTGCATCAATGTTTTCAATATGTTACTGGTTAAACACACAGAAAATAAAAAGGTAAACATGGAAAGTCCGGAAAAACCGAAAATTACAGCTCTTAAGGAAACGCTGATTAACTGTCCAAATTGCGGAGCGGCGGCTACGGCAAACACTCCCGCCTGCGCCTATTGCGATTCCCCGTTGTATTCGCGCGCCTGCAATGCCTGTTTCAGCCCGGTCGGCATAAGCATGAAGCATTGCCCGCAATGCGGCGCGCCGGTGATGGAAGCGCGCCGCGCTCCCAAAAAGGATTTAAAATGTCCGATATGCGAAAGCGCGCTCGAAAATCGCGATGACGACAATCATCCGATTTATGCCTGTCCGCAATGCGGCGGACTATGGCTGGATCATGACAGTTTTCAGCTTATCTGCGATCGTGTGGAAAAACAGGCTCTTGCAGTGGGTTACAAATTCCCGGAGTCGAATGTTTCAAAAACGGAAAAACCGCGGCGGGCATATATCCCCTGTCCCGAATGCGGAGTAATCATGACTCCGAAAAATTTCGCGAGATGTTCCGGAATCATTATTGATTGCTGCCGCAAGCACGGCAACTGGTTTGACTGGCAGGAATTGCATAAGATTGTGGAGTTTATTCAAAAGGGCGGAATGAGCAAATCGGTCAGATTAGAACTAAGCCGCGCATTGGAAGACGCAAAAAAAGAGCGAAACAGCGCGCAGTTTGACTCCGTCATGAAGGGATATCCTTTCCGCTCCAATAACCTGAAATAAACGCCTGTTGATGATTCAATAATCAGCGGTTATAATGCTGACTATGTCTTATTATCAGCATTAGGATTGCGGATTATGGAATATGCGCGAATATTGGATTTAGACAACCTGTTGAAACAAAAATCGTTTTTCCTGTTCGGCCCCAGATCGACCGGGAAATCTTTTTTGATCAGAAAACAGCTTGCCGACAAGAGCGTCATTATAAATCTGTTGGACGGCGAGACATATTTAAGGTATTCAGCCGAGCCGTCTCTCATTCATAAGACCGCCGAAATGGCCGTTAAAGAAAACAAAATCGTTGTCATTGATGAGATACAAAAAATCCCTATGCTGCTTGATCAGGCGCATTTGGCAATCGAGGAAATGCGGGCGAAGTTTTTGCTGACCGGCAGCAGCGCGAGAAAACTCAAGAGAGGCGGCGTTAATTTACTTGCGGGCAGAGCCTGGGAGGCGAGAATGTTTCCTCTTGTCTGGCCTGAAATCCCGGATTTTGATTTGGAGCGATATTTGCGATACGGCGGCCTGCCGCAGGTGTATTCTTCGCCGGCGCCCGAAGAAGAACTTTCCGCATACGTCAACACATATTTAAAGGAAGAAATCGCGGAAGAAGGCGTCATAAGAAAAATGCCGCAGTTTGCGAGATTTTTGAAAGTCGCGGCGTTGTGTTCGGGTGAAATCATCAATTACAGCGCAATCTCAAGCGATTGCGCCGTTGCCGCCTCGACGGTTCGCGAATATTTTTCTATTTTGGAGCACACGCTGACTGGTTTTACCGTCGAACCTTGGACGGAGTCGAAAAAGCGAAAAGCCATAACGACCGCAAAATTTTACATGTTTGACACCGGAGTCGCTCATATCCTGTCCGGCACGGAACACCTGGAAAGGAATTCCAACCTGTTTGGCAAGAGCTTTGAACAATGGATTGCCATGGAGCTTCGCGCGTATTTAAGTTATCGCCGAGCGCAAACGCCTCTTTGTTATTGGCGATCCGTCAATGGGCAGGAAGTGGATTTTGTCATTGGAAATAAGTGCGCCATTGAGGTCAAATCCGCAAAGAAAATCGGCGCGAAAGATTTACGCGGCCTGAACGCTCTGGCCGAAGAAAAGTCGCACACGAGTTATATCTGCATCTCTCACGATCCCGTTGAACGCCGGGAGGGCATTGTCTGGTGTATGCCGTGGCAAATATTTATGAAGCGATTATGGAGCGACGGGATTGCGGTGTAAAGCGAAACTGCTCAGGCCATTACAAAACAATCCTGACCAACATTGCGTATTGAACCGGTCAGCGTCGTGCGAACTACGTGAGTTGGCGCGCTCGCGCCATTTACGCCAAGCGTACTCGCGCCAATGTTTTGATAGCGTTTTATTGATTATGCCTTATCAGCGTGCTGAGGTTTTGCCCAATTGGTCGGCAACGACGATTCGAGTTCCGAAGTCTTTATAGCCGGGACGCTTACCGCACAAACGAACAAAGTTCATTGACGACAGGTGTCAAATGATGCAGATGTGGGCTCT